>VSOK01000099.1 GCA_009774765.1 Bacteroidales bacterium | reverse complement strand
CTGAATGACTGATTGATTGATTGCCGGGCTGACATAACACAGTTGCAGACTTTATCCCTCTGACTTTTCATTACATATTCCGTAGCAGTACTCGGTTTGCGAATATAACAACTTGTAAATCAATTTATAAAACTTTGTCTCTTGATTTCGGACAACATAGTGACAACAAATTTTCGTCAATTCCTGTCAAAGTCGATCTTTGAGGCTCATTTTCCCACGCAAAATCGGTCAGTCACGTGTCACCCCACGGTATGACAGACAGGACTCACCTTGACAGGCAGAGCCCAGCATAACCGGGCAAGTGGGTCTCTGTAATTTAATGAGCCTCAATATGTTATGAAACAGTATGCCTTATATGAACCATACTGTTTTGCAACCAACTGACAGACAGTGTGTTGCAGAGACCCTCCTGTTCCATACTACCAGTTGCCACCTTCAGTCCATTTATGCTGATTGTCAATTATTTGCGACTTAAGGTGGTCCCCGATTTTCTCCACCTTAAGTTGTCAGCCTTAATCAGGCTGCGTATATTCTGGATTTGTCACTGAATGGCATAACTGGCAGGAGGGTCTCTGCAATCCAATGAGACTCAACAAATTACAAAACAGTATATCTTATATGGGCGATACTGTTTTGCAACCAACTGACAGACAGCGTGTTGCAGAGACCCTCCTGTTCCATACTACCAGTTGCCACCTTCAGTCAATTTGTGCTGATTGTCAATTATTTGCGACTTAAGGTGGTCCCCGATTTTCTCCACCTTCAGTTGCCTGCCTTAATCAGGCTGCGTATATTCTGGATTTGTCACTGAATGGCATAACTGGCAGGAGGGTCTCTGCAATCCAATGAGACTCAACAAATTACAAAACAGTATATCTTATATGGGCGATACTGTTTTGCAACCAACTGACAGACAGCGTGTTGCAGAGACCCTCCTGTTCCATACTACCAGTTGCCACCTTCAGTCAATTTATGCTGATTATCAATCATTTGCAATTGAAGGTGGATGCTGGTTTTTTCCACCTTCAGTATATTTCCATTGAATATCACCCCATTGCTACTGAAGGTGGCAGATATGGGAAGAACTATTCAATCTACTTTTGTATTCCGGACAGCAAAACACAAAACATCCCGAATTTTACTATGAGCCCGATTCCGGATCACCATTAAAAGTATGTGTCTATATTAACTGTATTCTTGCTGAAGCGTGGCCATCGGACATTTTCCCGTCTGATGGCCACGCTGCTTTTTGTCTTATGGTTGATTATAAGGCAGTTACCTTTTAACTGGTGTTCCCATCGGCCCTTTTTCTGTCCGATGGACACGGAGTACGACGGGACGGCAACTCTCAGAAAGGTGTCTTTACTTTTTAGACATCCCTGCGTTTCCCCTCTTTGGTCAAACGAAGCATAATTGGTGAACTTCCGTCCGCAAGTAATTTTGAGCGATAGCATATCGCCTCTAATGAAGTGTTCATCAGTTGATTAGATGTTGCACTTCGGTTTACATCTTGGTTTACATAACCCCATTATAGCACCCCTCAAAAGGTATATCCATAAAAGAAAAAGAGGTTGCAACATCAGTTGCAACCTCTTGATTTTGAAGCTCCTGAACCAGGACTTGAACCTGGGACCCTCTGATTAACAGTCAGATGCTCTAACCAACTGAGCTATTCAGGAATTTTGTTTTCCAATGGTGTTGTTTCCGATTGGGATTGCAAAGGTACAACTTTTTTTTTATGCTGCAAATTTTTCTCAAAATTTTTTCATCAAATTTTACTACCTTTGTCGCTGTTCGCTGGAAAACTATATGGACAGACCATATTTTAAAAACTCAAATGCCTATGGATGTTGATCTTATGTCAAAAATGCTGAAGGAGCTGATCCTTGACAATGATAAGGTAGCTCTGCCCGGTCTCGGAACATTTGTGGCGGAAATCGTTCCGTCTTCTTTTTCCGACAGGGGGTATACGATCAATCCTCCATACAGAAAACTTTATTTCAGGGAGAACTCCGATGATGATGGCCTTCTTGCGAAAATGTATTCTGCATCCAATGATGTGGACGGGTATGTCGCTGACCGTGTGATAAAAGATTTCATTTCGGAGATGCGTGAGGTGCTGAACAAGCATAAGGTGGTTGTCTTCCCCGGACTGGGACGTCTCCGTGCGACTAAAGAGAATAATTATTTCTTTGTCCCGGATGAGGATATGGATATCTATCCTGAAGGATTCGGGCTGGAGCCTGTATCGCTTAAGACGCATCAGGGCAACTGGAGGCCTGTGTCCGAGATTTTTGAAGATGTGGAGATTTCTGTGAAGACGGCGTCTGCCCAAGAGGAATCGACTGAGCCTGCTGTTGCAGCTGTCGTGCCGGAAGGCGGATGTGGACCGGAGACCGGAACAGATTCTGCCACGGAACCGAAATCGGAACCGAAATCAGAATCAGGGACCGAGACCGAGACCGAGAC
>VSOK01000098.1 GCA_009774765.1 Bacteroidales bacterium | reverse complement strand
GTGAAACAAGCGACAAAGAGTTAAATGAATATACCCGGCAGATAATAGACGGCACCGCCACGCTAATCATGGCGGCGGAAGCCGAGATAAAAAGACTGACGAATGAAACGGAAGATACTGATAGTTGAAGATAACGTGGGGCTGTCGCAAATACAGAAAGACTGGCTTTCACAGGCCGGTTATGAAGCGGTGACAGCCATGAACGAGCCGATAGCCCGCTCGCTGATACGCAAAACGCAGTTTGACCTTATATTGTCGGACGTGCGCTTGCCGGAAGGCGACGGCATTTCCCTGTTGGAATGGCTGCGCAAGGAGAAGAAAGACATCCCGTTCATCCTGACGACCGAATACGTTTCCGTCCCGGACGTTGTGCGTACCATCAAACTGGGAGCCAGGGACTACCTGCCCAAACCGGTACACAGGGATTACCTGTTGGAACTGGCGGAAGATATATTCCATCCGGTAGCTATCGTGAGAAAGCAGGAGAGGCAGTTGTTTCACCGCACAAGCCCTATAATCCTGAAAGTGGAAAAGTTTGCCAGACTGGTCGCCCCGTCCGAGATGTCCGTGATGATACTCGGAGCCAACGGGACCGGCAAGGAGTCGGTGGCGCAGACCATCCATGACAACAGCGAACGATACGGCAAGCCTTTTGTTGCCGTAAACTGCGGCGCATTGCCCCGTGAGTTGGCCGCCTCGTTGTTCTTCGGGCACGAGAAAGGCGCGTTCACCGGTGCTGATACGGCAAAGAGCGGATATTTCGACCTGGCTAAAGGCGGTACGTTGTTCCTTGATGAGATAGGCACGATGCCGCATGAAATCCAATCCATGCTCCTCCGGGTATTGCAGGAGAATGTATATACCCCGATCGGTAGCGGCAGGGAACGGATTTCGGATGTCAGGGTCATTTCCGCGACAAACGAGAATATGGAATTGGCCATCAAGGAGGGACGCTTCAGGGAAGACCTTTACCATCGTCTGAACGAGTTTGAAATACGGCAACCATCACTGGAAGAATGCCCGGAAGACATCCTCCCGTTGGCGGAGTTTTTCCGTGAACGCTTCTCGAAAGAACTGAAAAGGGAGACACTGGGATTTACGGAGAATGCCAAACGCAGGATGCTTGCCTACCGGTGGCCGGGCAACGTGCGCGAACTGCAAAACCGTATCAAGCGTGCCGTGCTGGTCTCGGAGGCTCCGATGCTTGACATGGACGGATTGGAAGCGGCAGTCAGTGTAGACGGAAACGAGAAAACAGATACAACCGCAATCCTGCCGTTGAAGGATGAAGCGTTTGAGAAAGAAAGCATTATCAGAGCCCTCAAAGCCTGCAACGGGCATCGGGAACAGGCTGCCGGAATGTTGAATATAAACCCGGCAACATTGTACAGGAAGATGAAGAAATACGGGCTGAAATGAATTTGACGACTAAAAATAGTGCAAATGTCGCTGAATATGTGTACTTTTGCACTTAGATAGCGAAAAAGGCGGCGTACTGTCTAACGGACAGTCGCTGTTTATATATAGACATAAGACCGCAAGGCGTCCTAATGGGAATCTGGAAAATGAACATTAACAGGAACTATTGCGTGATTGCTTATGCTATGCTTTGGCATAGCGTGCATTCACCTATTCCTGTTAAGGGCATTCCAGAGCCTCCATTAGAGATAGCGTGTATTGCACGCTTCTTTTTTACGGCTTCCGGTTGAAAAAAAGAATGGAAGCTATGGCAAGGATTCAAGTCGTGACGGCAATGACATTGGACGGTTTCCTCCCGGAAACGGCCGGAGCACTTGCGTCCTGGATAAGAAACGACAGACGGGGGTTCCCCTTTTGGCGTGAGCGCTGCTCGGCCTTTATATTGCCCCATTCCATCCTTGATTTGCTTTGCGAGAAAGACAGCAGGGACGATTCATTCACTTATCTTGCCGAAATCATAGAACCGGAATCGGTGGAGCTGCTTCGCGGACTTTTCCTCTATAATCTTGTTGACGAACTTGTAGTTTACCAGTTGCCGTTTTCTGCCGGGCAAGGGATTTCCGTATTGAATACATTCCGGACGCAAAATTGGGAGCTGCATAAAACCACCTCTTTTTCCAACGGCATCTGCCGCCTTATCTATCGCAAATCTTGCAAGATGTAACTTGCATTTTGCGAAAAACCTTGCATTTTGCAAGACGTTTTCCACCTCCATTTTTCATCATAAAAAAATTTATTTCACTGTATTTCAGCGGAATGCCAGTGCTATTCCATGAAATACATAGTCATTGGTACGCCATTAGCCCTATATGTAGTATAACCTGTTGCGCGACAAGGTGTAAGCAAAACTATTATTTACAC
>VSOK01000097.1 GCA_009774765.1 Bacteroidales bacterium | reverse complement strand
TATATACATATATGTTAGATTTCGCACCTTTGGAATCCAGAAAAGTTTCATATGCGGCAAGTTTTGGCAATTCTAAATGGAAAGATAGAACGCGATATCAGCATGCAAAGAAACTACTTTCATCATACAATCGGATTACTGTACGTGAAGATTCGGGTGTTAAGATATTAAAAGATACTTTTGGAATAGATGGGGTTCAAGTTCTTGATCCATGTTTTTTAATTCGTGATTATTACGAGCTAATTGGCCGGATCGATAATTCAGATACCAATAATCTTGTAGTATTTAAATTGGTGCAAAGCTCAACATGGAAATCTGAAATTTCAGATTTGTCCAAGTTGATGGGGTGTAATTTAGCAGAGTTGAATGGGAAATATATTAGCCGTTTAGGATTGCTTCGTGGTTTTAATCAAAAGCATCCTAAAGTTTCTGAATGGCTTAAACAGATTGCTATGGCAAAATGGGTTATAACCGATTCATTTCATTGTATGGTATTTTCAATCATATTCCATAAACAATTTGTCATATTACCATCTATACGAGAGCGGTCAACGCGTCTGACATCATTACTTAATAAATTAGGGTTGGAAAATCGAATTGCAGATTCTGTTGATGAATGTGCAGAAATTTTAGAAAACAATATTGATTATACAATAGTCGATCAGAAGTTGAATATTCTCAAACATAAGTCCATCGAAGAATTGGAAAAATTACTCCAGATATAATCATTATATAAATCTCAGCAAGTAATATGGCGATTTCTCCAGTTAATATTCTTTGTTTACTGAGGGCCACTAAAATACTATAAACATTAAAATGAAAATACTGTTTTATCAATTGGGATTAAATCCACTTGAGGGGGGAGTACAGAGGGTATCTTGGACTGTAGCGCAGTTACTTATAAAGTGTGGCTATGAGATATACTGTGCTTATTATTGTCAGCCGTTATCAATAATAAGCAATAGTCCATATAAAGATGTTGTTTGCTTGAGTTCACCCAATCAAGATTCTGTACTAAGTCAGTATATTTCTGATAATGGAATAGATGTAGTTATTAATCAATGTGGTTCAGATGTAAATAGAACTATACAATTAGCGAGGATTAAAGAAAAAATACCGTTTCGATTGTATTCATTTGTTCATATATCGCCCACAGGCTCACGAGATGTTTTGGGATATCGGGATTGGCGAATTCCAAAGATTGTAATAAGATCTATTTTAAAAGAAATTCTTATAAAACTATATCCATATGACAGGAGCGCATATCGAAAAATATATGAGCTTTCTGATAAGGTTGTTTTACTTTCAAAACGCTCAATTCCGGAATTATTAGGGTTGATAGGGAGGAGTTACAATGATGAGAAATTATTGGCAATACCGAATCCAGCAACATATTGTGCTCAATCCATAAATATTATGGCAAATAAACAAAAAAAAATTTTGGTAGTTTCCCGCATGGGAGATGCTCAAAAAAGGCTATTGCGCGTTTTAGATGCTTGGAAACTAATGCAAGATATATTAACGGAGTGGTCTTTAATATTTGTCGGAGATGGCACTGATTTACCAACATACCGTCGTATTGCAGAAAAAGATGGGCTAAAGAGAATCAAATTTCACGGAACACAAGTCCCAGATAGTTATTATGAAGAATCTTCGATATTTTTAATGACTTCAGCTACTGAGGGATTCGGGATGACTTTGATTGAAGCACAACAATTTGGATGTGTACCAGTAGCTATGGACACGTATAGTGCTCTCCATGACATTATCGAAGATGGTGTTAATGGAGTTATTACTCCATCTGGAGATATCAATACATTTGCCAATGTATGTATTTCGTTAGCTTCGGATTCCGAAAAACTTAATCTTATCGGGATTAATGCAATGCAATCAAGCAATCGTTTTTTATCTAACAATATAGTAACACAATGGTGCAGTTTGTTGGAGCAATAAATAAAAGTATACCAGTTGACTCTCGCAGTCAAAATCTTGTGCTTAATTGGTGCGTTTTTATTATATCACCAATTTTAGGCACTTTGTTTGCAATTCCGATGGTTCGCAGGCGGAAATATGCTTATACATATATACTTGGAGCTGCATTTGCTGTATTCGGGGCTTTTTTACCCCCCACATCTGATGCTTATAGATATCGAATCGAGATGTTAAGTGCCACAACTCTTGATATAGATTTTGACACTTTATGGATTACAAATAAGGATTTTCTGTATTGGGTTTTATCTTACATATTTAATCAATTTAATTCGACTTTTGAGGTATTTAAATCGGGCCTCTTTATTGGATGTTACTCTCTTTATATATGGATGTATCA
>VSOK01000096.1 GCA_009774765.1 Bacteroidales bacterium | reverse complement strand
ATCAATATGAGCACAGCTTCAGTCGGGGCTTCACCGTATGGATATGCCGAATTTTCTGCCGGATCGTACAATACATTCACAGCAGCCGTTGCAGGTGGTACCGGGCTGACAAAATCCGGGGTGTATTTCGATGCCGCCTATACGAGAAGCATTACGGACGGGTATATACGTAATGCAAAGGCCCGTCTTCAGTCCGCATTTGCCGTACTTGGCTGGATGAACGCCACCAACTCGCTAAGGCTGACATATCTTATGGGCGACCAGCACACTGGTATAACCTGGAACGGAATAACTCTGGAGCAGTACGCCATTGACAGAAGATACAATGAGACAGGAGCATTCTACGATGAGTACGGCAATGAGCGTTATTATGACAACGACACGGACAATTATACCCAGCATCATATACAGCTGAATTATACCCATCAGTTTGAGCGTAATGTGACTTGGAGCACTACGGCAAATTTCACAAAGGGGGACGGCTATTATGAAAACTACAAGGCCGGTAAGAAATTCAGCAAATATGGCTTCCGGGAAGACTTCATTGCAGGTGACAAGACAGTCTCACCGTCCGACAAAGGGGATTTTGTCATCCGTAAGGCAATGGACAACTATAATCTCATTTTGAACTCGGATGTGAAATACAATGGTGAAAATCTTGATTTTACAGGAGGAATAAGTCTTTCAAGGTATGACGGCAGGCATTTCGGAAAACTTGTCTGGAGCGATGTGCTCGGCAATGCCTTTGAGGGTTATGATTCGCACTACTGGTATGAAAACTTCGGCCTTAAGCAGGAGGCGGGAGTCTGTGCGAGGGCAGAATATACTCCTGTCAGATGGCTGACGGCATACGCTGACCTGCAATACCGTGCCGTGTTTCTGGATATGGAAGGTATTGATGACGAAGATGACAAGGATTTGAAATATTCTTCATCGTGGCATTTCTTCAATCCGCGTGCAGGGCTTTCTTTCCATTGGAATCCGCGCCACAAGGCATACGCTTCAGTTGCTTTGGGGCATAGGGAGCCTGGAAGGGCTGACATCAAGGAGATTGCCATATACAATAACGAAGGATCAGGTGCAACCGGGTTGAAACCTGAAAAGATGGTTGATGTGGAAATCGGTTATGTGTATTCCGCTCCGTCAGTCACAGCTTCCGCAAACCTGTATTTTATGGAATATTGGGATATGCTCCTTGAAACGGGCCGTCTGACCGATGTCGGCTATCATATAAAGGACAATGTGGCGAGGAGCTACCGCAGGGGAGTCGAGCTCGCAGTCTGCTGGGATGCATTGAAGTGGCTGAGGATAGATGCAAATACGACATTGAGCACGAACAGGATAAAGGATTATTCGGAGTTCATAGCCAAGTCCGATGGCAGCGGAAGTGAGGAGGTGCATTTCGGAAATACGACGATGCTGATGTCTCCTTCTGTGACAGGAATGCTCCAGCTGACTTTCTGTCCGTTCCGTACATTCGCCTCCGGTTCTCTCAGGACGACATCGGTATCTGTCAACGGCAAATATGTAGGAAAGCAATATGTGAACAATATAATGGATGACAGTATGTCAATTCCCGGATATTTCGTGTCCGATCTGTCCGTGACGCACGAGTTCAATGTCGGAGGCGGCAAACTCGGCCTTGGAGGGTATGTCAACAATCTGTTCAACAATCTCTATTATGCGGACGGTACGGACTGGGGGAAGACAATAGACCCGTCTGACGGCAGGATTTCAGGTCTGATGGGCGTATATCCGCAGGCTCCGATAAATTTTATGCTTAAAGTCAGCTACCGCTTTTAAGGATCACAATTAAAAGTATGTATCTATATTAATTGTATTTTTGCCGAAGCGTGGCTATCAGACATTTTCCCGTCTGATGGCCACGCTGTTTTTTGTTATGTAGTTGATTTTCAGCTGGTTGTTTTCTCTATCTCGTGTCCATCAGCCCGTTTTCTGCCCGGTGTCCACGGTTCTGTTTGTTATGTGGTTGATTATCAGTCGGTTGTTTACTCTGTTCGGATACAAAAATCCCGATTCCAACCAAAAGAGCAGGGTTG
>VSOK01000095.1 GCA_009774765.1 Bacteroidales bacterium | reverse complement strand
CAAGCGCGATATCATACTTTTTGTCCACCCTTGAAAAGTCAAGGAAAAATCATCCTACTTTTTGTCCAGGTGACCTCTATTTGACATTTAATATACCGGCAGCTCCAATACGGCGATAATATAAAAGAAAGTGTGGAGCCGATTTCGTTTATCAAGTAGAAGGTTGTGGAAAGACCCGGTAGTTGTAAACGATACGATACCCCACACTCGAATAGATATGAGAATGAATAACAATAATGCTATCCGGCCCATATATATAACAAGAAATGAGTGCTGTCCGTTGTCCGACTACCTTGAAAACTTCCACATTTTCTACTTCGGACAGTGCGAAAACACTTTCTATAATATGTCTGTCTATAATTTGACGTGACAAAAATAGAAAATAATTTCCACACCGGACAACACTCATATAAAAATACGGTACAAATTTCTGTAAAACAACCCTTTTCTACAAGTGTGAAGAACAAGGATTGTAAACAGTATTTCCATAATTCTATATAAATTTATAATCAGTGCAGCGGCAATAACAGCAAATACCGTAAAATGTATGACGAATATATGTATTTTTGAATACAAAAAACAATCTTCAAAGATTGAAATTTTCAAAAATAACTTTACCACAGAAATGCAGGCAACTTCGGAATCACTCCTCCAGCATAGACAGCAGTTCCTTGAATCTCAGCTGAGAAGGGGTGTCCGCGAGTTTTTCCTTGGCAGGGAATCCGAGATCGAACTCTTCGACCTGCGTCATATCAATGTCATAGTCAGGACTTTCAAAGTACAGTCCCGAATATTCCGTAATGTCAGCATTGTTCAAGACATACACCTGAAGTGCCGGGAAAATCTTGCCTTCAGATGTCCGAATGCCGTACTTCCCTGCCGGTTCGAATCCGTACCGCACATACAGCAGAGGGTCTCCGCAAAGCAGGATGGCCCGATAGCCCATTCTTCCGGCAGCATCAAATATGTGCCCGATCATCCTTCGCCCGATACCGCTCCGCTGGCAAGAAGGAAGCACGGATATCGGCCCGAGAGTCAGCACTTTATGGCGTTTGCCGTCATCCCCATCTATATGGGAGCTGACACACACGACATTACCTACAATCCGTCCGTCACGCTCCGCAACTATGTCCAGTTCAGGGAGGAAATCTGAAGAACATCTGAGACGATGCAGCAAATAATGCTCCACGCATCCTGGAGCAGATACGTTCCAGAATGCCTCACGCGTAAGGTTTTCCACCTCCAGGTAATCGGCAGGAGTCTCGGGACGAAGAGTCAGGAGGTCAGCACCCATAAATCTCTCTCAAGAAAACAGTTCCGTCAGATGTGCATCAGACGAAAAGCGACACGCTGAAATGTTTGATTACGGAAATCAAAAGTCCGAGTACAACAGCGTTCACAAGGACGATCGGAACCGCCTTCCTTTCTTCCTTGGCGATCAGGACGACAACAGGCAGAGCCATAAGAAATGACACGACTGGTCCGACCAGAAACTCGTTTATGCCCAGTTGAGGAAGCGTGGTGTTGAAGACAATGAATGTAACGATGACATACTGGACAAAAGCTGACAGACAACTCGTCTTGTCCATCTTTTTCAGTAACATAGGGAGTGCATCGATTGCACCGATCAGTACTCCCACGAAGATTGTAAACAGTATTTCCATAATTCTACAAAAACAGACCGCTAATATAGTAAAATAAGGGCTAAAGCAAAAAATATCCTATATTTGAGCTAAAGCTCATATATACGTCTTGCGCTCGGCAGAAGCAAAGCAAGCTTTGCTTCTGCTCTCGCTTTTTCCTATATTTGCAAAATGTGGCAAAATCACCATATTGAAACATGAAATCAGATAAAGAAGTGCAAACAACGGTTGCAATGGACAGAAGAGGAGAAATACGACAGGCATATAAAGGTCTCGGTGGCGACAGGACATTCTATGACGGAATGATTACATGCTCCACTTTTTTTGGAAAAATCGTCAGCAGGCTGGTGTGGAATCTCGATAAGGAAAAGACGCAGGAATATCAGGAAATGGTCCTTTCCAATATACCAGAAAATTTTGGAGG
>VSOK01000094.1 GCA_009774765.1 Bacteroidales bacterium | reverse complement strand
TTGCGATTCCTAATTCTCGTTTCATTTTTAACCTTCCTCAACTTCTAATTGTTTTTTCGCCAACCATACAATAGCAATTATTACTGGCCATCACGGTTGAACAATTATTTTACCATAGAACAGCCTATATCTCCACTTTTTCCTATCCGGTTTTGTCCAAGATTTATCCTGTTTTTGTCCAAGAACGATTCATCTTTTATATTTGGAAGAATGAGGGCCGAAACGCCCTCATCCTTCCTTCACATTTTTCATAATAACTAAATCAACCAAACTGGCACATACCAGTTTTTTTCATCTACAGGCAGCAAATCGCTGGCCATGCAAATGACACTTCCCGTTCCTATCTCTACTTTTAATGAATCCAAACCTTCGAAAAGTTCCCTCGCGGGTAACTGGTCCTAATACATTGAAATTCTTAACCAATGTTAACAACTTAATCAAAGCAACCACAATATATAGCGTTTGTCATTCTAAAATTTATATCATCTTTTCATCGGCACAGGATTTTTCTGTGTCTTCTTTGTAGCTCCTCCTAATGAACAAGTGCAAAATATTGCACAAAAATTTTTTTGAATTTTCGGCACATTTATTCTTGACAAAATAACCAAGATTTGCGGCGCAGCCCCTGATTATAGTACATTTTGAAAGGAGCTGTTTCTTATGAAACTAACACAGATTCTTGCCGATATTATCTGCAATACTTTGCTTGACCCAAATGCCCTGGACAGGGCGCGCAGACAAAAAGGTGCTTTTACCCGTAACTGCCGAAAACTTCCTTACTGGACTTTAGTCAAACTTTTACTTAGTAATGTTAAAAAGACAATCTCCGCGTCCCTGGATAGTTTTTTCCATGAACTCAAGCTGAAATCTGGAGCACCTTTTGTCTGCTGCTCACAGCAGGCTTTCAGCAAAGCGCGTTCTAATATTAGTCATTCCATTTTCAAAGAAGCTTTTGAGCGTACACTGGATTTCCTCTGCAGTCGGGATTCCTTTGCTTTCCATGCACGGTTCTTGGGTGTCTGGGGACGGCAGATCATAGCTATTGACGGCTCTAGAATCCCACTGCCCAACCGGAAAGCCCTCCTTGATAAATACGGCAGCATAGGGAGAGGTGCCAGCTCTCCCACTGCCATTGCCAGTGTTGCTTTTGACGTTCTCAATGACCGCGTCCTTGATGCCCAGTTCGAACCAATCCATCTGGATGAGCGTACACTTGCCATGAGACATATGGACAATATCAAAAACAAAGCACGGGCAAGCTTATTATACACCATGTTTGTCTTCGACAGGGGATATGCTTCAAAAGAATTGATCGCTTATATTGAAGACACGATCCATGCCGGGTATCTCTTCCGGCTCAGATCTAAATTTAACAATACAATCGATGCAATTCCCGCACCGACAGACCAGTATGGGACTACCGACCACATTCTCGTTTTGGATGACAGGAAAGTCCGCGTCCTAAAGTTCTATCTTCCAAGCGGGACACTGGAAACACTGATCACAAATGACTTTGGCCTGGTTAAAGATCTGTTCCGTCAGTGCTACTTTCTTAGATGGCCGGTGGAAGAAGATTACAAGCTGATCAAGGAAAAAATAGGGCTTACGAACTTTCGTGGTTATTCCGAGAACTCGGTCCTTCAGGAATTCTGGATATCCATACTGCTTGCGAACCTCACCCTTGCTATCAAGAGGGAAACGGACGGAATCATCGACCATACCATTAACCAGAAAAACAATAAGCACAGATACATGACAAATATGAATGAACTCGTTGGATGCCTGAGCCGTCACCTGCCGGAATATATGGATTCTGAGACGCTTACCGAAAAATTTACCGTGATTCGGGATATATTTCGCTTTGCCATATCACATCGGGTACGGGATAAAAAAGGTTGTGGGGAGTCAAATCCACGTGACATTCCCAGAAAGGTAAAGCATCATTACAATAACAAGGCAACACACTAACTACCATTTTTGAAAGGTGGTGATGTCCTAAATATCTATGATACATGGCGTCAGAGAAATATTTTTTAAATTTGCTTACAGCACCAAGGGGGAAGTCTGCCCTTTTTTCTCTCATCAAATATACTATTTGTTATATTCTGGTTAATTTAATGCTGTATTTTCACTACTGATACCATACCACTACTAAGTTGCTAACATTGCTTTAATAATATCTTTTCTGTCTGGAGATGTTAAATTAAGAGTCTTAT
>VSOK01000093.1 GCA_009774765.1 Bacteroidales bacterium | reverse complement strand
ATATCGCGGGGTAGAGCAGTTGGTAGCTCGTCGGGCTCATAACCCGGAGGCCGGAGGTTCGAGTCCTTCCCCCGCTACCAAGCAGGACATCTCAAATGAGATGTCCTTATTTTTTATTGTAATGATTCCCAAAATTCTGGTATAATTGCCAAAACCGGTTGGTAAATCAAAGAAGTCCGATGGGAACACCAGGCAAAAGGCAACTAATTGATAATCAACAACAGAACAAGACAGTACTGTGTCCATCAGACATTTTTACGTCTGATGGACACGCTTCTGAACAAAAAGGTCGGTAAATCCTTTGTTAGTTACCAAAATTCTACAAAAAATGAAAACTGTGCCATCTGATGATTGACAACCAAAGATGTCCGATGGGAACACTAGGAAAAGACAACTAATTGATAATCAACAACAGGACGAGACAACGCTGTGGCTATCAGACATTTTTCCGTCTGATGGCCACGCTTATGGAAGGCAATGGACAGTAATCAGCAGGAGAAGAGAGGAGAAGAGAAGAGAGCGGAACATAGCAGCAGTCATCTGGTTCCGTGTTTTCAGAAAGTACGATATCCGGATACCCGAGCCTCACAAGCCTGATTTAATGGGCAACCCTGCCCGAACCCTGACTACACCCTGCCCGAACCCTGCCTGCCCCCCTACCTGAAGTCAGAATATTTAACACCGTAGCTTCCGAGCTCAGGTGGGTCTCTACAACATATTGCTACACAATGATTTGTAAAACAGTATAGCCTATATGAAACATACTGTTTTATAACATATTGACACACAGCTTTTTGCTGGGACCCACCACATAATGGTTCATCTTGGGAAGCAAGAATCTCCATCCACAAGTCCTGTATCAAATACTGGATGGTTTTAGACCCGGAATCCCGTCAGGACGAGCGCAGGACGGGCGCAGGACGACCATATTATTGTGGTGATCCGAATTGAGTTGCGGATGACAACAATTCTTTTGAAAAATTATTGCTATCTTTGTCCACTTCTTGTCCATATATACGCCGCGCGCTCGGCATAATCAAAGTAAACTTTGCTTCTGCTCTCGCTTTTTGCTATATTTGTGCTAAAGCACATATAAACGCTCTGGTCTCAGCATAGTCGAAATTTATTTCGCCTCTGCTCTCGACTTTTGCTATATTTGGATTTCACAGAAAAACAGGAAATGGAAATAAGACGTCTGGACGGAACTGACAGAAAGCTGTACGAGCTTGTTGCACCGCTTGTGATGGATCCTCTGATTCTCAAGCAGAACAACAATTACCCGTTCAAAACCTCCTCCCGCCATATATGGTATATAGCTTTTGAAGGAGATGACATAATAGGTTTCATGCCGGTCAAATCATCATCATCCGGCTTGTGCATAGACAACTATTACATCAAAGACGACAGAGAAGACACCATTTCCGCTATTCTCTACCGGATTGAAGAAGACACGGCACCGGCCTCCCTTCTTACCGCACTGGTCCACAAACGCCACGTGGCGGCATTCACAAAAAACTGTTTCAGGACCTGGATCGAATGGAAGAACTACGAAAAGATGGATTACAATCCCCTGCTGAAAAAGAATGGTAAAACGACTTAATGTATACGATGCGGCTATGCGCAGGTTGAAGTTCATATTCGACAGCTTCGACTACGTATATGTTTCCTTTTCCGGAGGAAAGGACAGCGGAGTTCTTCTGAACCTGTGCATTGAATACATCAGGAAATTCGCCCCCGGAAGAAAGCTGGGAGTCTTCCATATGGATTATGAGATACAATATCGCCAGACCGTAGAATACGTGGAGCGGACCCTGGCCTCCAACAGCGACATACTTGAAATATACCATTGCTGCGTTCCTTTCAAAGTGACCACCTGCACATCAATGTATCAGCGGTTCTGGAGACCCTGGGATGCGGACAAAAAGGATATGTGGGTAAGAAAGCTCCCGGAAAAATGCTATACGGAGAAAGATTTCGACTTTTTCACGTCCGACCAGTGGGACTACGATTTCCAGAAAGGCTTTTCCTTATGGATACGCGACCGGAAAGGCTGCAGAAATGTATGCAGTCTCGTAGGCATAAGAACCCAGGAAAGCTACAACAGATGGCGCGCCATACACAGCGACAAGAACTGCCACCATCTGGACAACCGCAAATGGACAAAAGAAATAGACACCGGCGTATACAACGCTTATCCGATATATGACTGGTATACATCCGACATCTGGACCGCAAACGGCAAGTTCCGTTGGGACTACAACCGTCTCTATGACCTCTACCACCAGGCAGGCATCCCCATCGGAAGGCAGAGAGTAGCAAGCCCGTTCATTTCAGAAGCCATATCCACCCTGTACGTCTACAAGGCCATAGACCCGGACACCTGGGGCAGGATGGTCAACAGGGTAAACGGGGTAAATTTCGCCGGAATATATGGG
>VSOK01000092.1 GCA_009774765.1 Bacteroidales bacterium | reverse complement strand
ACCTGGAAGACACCATTGTGGAAATCGGAGTGCTGCTCGCCGACATACTCATCGAAGAGGCACGCAGGAGAAGCCTCAGGCAGCTGGGCATCATGAAAGAGGAGGACAAGTGATGGAAGCCACTGCAATTCTGAAAAAGGCCATGGCAGACATATACTGCCAGCAGATGCTCGTCGAAGGCGTGATCGAGGGACTCCCGCCACAGGTGAGGAAACCGCTCAGCGGGACACCGGACAACGTCATAGACTCGCTTCACGAAGCGGTGCAGCTCATTTCATGCATCATTGTGGACATTGAGAATCCGGAATGAACGCCAGAAGAACTCCTGGAAGAGCAGGAGGACATGAACGGGGAATAGCAGGCTAAGCCCATATATACGCCGGCGCCTCGGCAATCTTACAAGTAAACTTGACGATTGCTCTCAGCTTTTGACTATATTTGCATCTGTCATAACAGTTCCCGGGGCACAATTCCGGGAACTGTAAAATACAGAAGATATGCTATCAGATGAATTCAAGCATGAAGTCAACAGCTATATGGAAAGACAGTCAGACAAGCTTCTTGCACACCAGGCGTCCATCGCCCGGGACACATATAGCACCAGGACAGGAAGTCTGGCACGTGCGCTTGCATCGAAAGGCGAAGTCCGGGACATGAAGGTTTCCGTGCCATATCCCAAGCACATCAGGTTTCTTGACATGAAGAAGACGAGGACCGGGAAGAAAAAGCGCAGGTATGAGCCTATCTATAACAAGTATGTGTACGGATACCTCAAATCTGACATATACAGGATGATGATTGCAGCTATTCCAAAGCAAATGATAAAGATTATTGAAATGGACATTAAAACTTTGTAAAACACATGAATAACGAATATAGTACAGCACTAAAATTGGCTCTTATTATTGAAACCGCCATAATCTTCACAGTATTTGTCATATCGTCGATAATCAATGAAATGCGACTCACCATATGGGCGCTTCTCATTTTTCTCATTGCCGATATCCTTGCATTGTTATTTGTTCTTTTCCTTGAGTTTATATCACGCAGGTTGTGATGTTGAATATTTTAATTTTATGAGTACATTCGGAAAAAATTATTGCTTATTTTCGGAGTAATCGGAGTAATAGCGTGGCTCATCTCCCTTATGTTATTTCAGAACCTTGAAGTCGCTCTTGTATTTCTGCTTGCGGAAATCCTTTCATGGCTCTTTATTGCCGTTGTCCTACGTGTAGCGGAATGGCTTTTGGACGACAGCCAGTAAGCAGCGCAAGCTACATAAACATTTAATCGGACAGCATAATGCTGTCCTTTTTTCGTTAGTGGCCATCCTGTAGATTTGTGAGAAAATTGACGGACATGGCTATAGAAAATGAAATAGTACGCTTCATTGCCGAAATGGAGCTGGACGAACAGGATATATCTGCATTCAGGGCAGGGTTAAAGGGAGCTGAAGAGCAATGCGAATCACTGCGCAAGGCTATTGCGTCCACCGGGAACCAGATGGCAAAGCTCAAGGCCGCCGGGAAAGAGAACAGTGCAGAATATAAGAAACTGGAACAGCAGCAGAAAAATTACAATTCGGCCCTGAAGACCGGAGTAAAGGAATGCAATTCATATACGGCAGCGCTCAGCATAAACCAAATGTCCATAAAACAGCTGCAGCAGCACGCCAAGACATTGCGCAGCGCCCTGAACACGATGCACAAAGCGGCCAATCCACAGCTATGGAATAAATACAATAAAGAACTTATTCATACAGAAGATCGGCTTAAAAACATCCAAATTGGCTCCAAAGGTATTAAAGAGCCGTTCTTGTCAATACGCAAGATAATCGAAAATGCCAAAACAGCTCCAGCCATCTTGGGATATATTTCTATAGGTATCAAAGGAGTTTTATCAATAGGAAAGCAAATGACCCAGCAAACGCAGGTCTGGGGTGACTGGTGGACCATGACGACGGCCAAGGTAAATGCAGCATGGAACCAGCTGATTTCAAACATAGGCCAGGGAAAGCATGTCATGAAAGCTTCCATACAAGATGCAGTTGCAGCCGCCGAGAGTGCACAGCTGATATTCGATGAGCTTTTTGAGAGAACCAACTCTTTGAAAATAGAGGAGAGGAATTCTCAAGTTAAAATCAATGAATTGCAAGCCGTGGTCAGAGATGCCACCAAGCCAGAAGAAGAAAGGCTCGCCGCAATTGAATCCATTCTGGAGATAGAAAACAAACTCGCAGAAACTAAGGGAGAGCTTGCTGCAGACGAACTGGCAGCCAACCTGGACTTGCTGTCCCAAAAGACACAGCTTTCCGAAAGGGACCTCGAATTTGTCATAGACAGTTATAATCAAAACAGGGACCTGCTGAAAATCGGAGAAGAGTACAATGCCTTGCTGAAAGAAAGAGATGAGCTGGAGACTGCAGCCCGTCTCGCTCCAGCCGTATACTCCGACCCTATAGTCCTGAAGCAGGAACTGCAGAATATACAGAACAAACAAAATGAAAATCATGGCAAAATAGGGGTGATGCTCAACAT
>VSOK01000091.1 GCA_009774765.1 Bacteroidales bacterium | reverse complement strand
TGGTGGAAGTGTGCCGTACTGCACACTTCCACCAACCACTTTTGTCATGATCACCAACCAAAAATGTCAATTATACCGGGTTGCTGCGCCGGCAGACTGGGGGACCACGTAAGGCCACCGTCATGCTTGCCTGACTTCGAGTCTCGTTTTCCGCTCCGGAGAAGCCTCACAGAAATGTGTATATGAAGGACATTCTCGTGCTGAAAGACAAGGGTCAGCCCCTTTCATTATTATGGTTATCCTTCTGCTTTGTATAGCTATGGGTAAGTTCAGACGCCCTTGCGGTTGTCATAGACATCAATATGAAGCCTTCCCCCGTACCTTGCATTGTGCCTTACAGCCATATCAAGTATTATTTCCTTTTTCTCCGGACTCAGTTCTTTCCTGGTCTGTCCTTGAGGCATCAGTATGATTTGTGAAGCGGTTATAAGACCGGTGTCAATGAAGTCGGCACATATTTCCGGCCAGTCTTCTTCTCCGTTGACTACAAATTTGAACCATGCTTCCCGGGCCTGTCTCATCTGTTCTATCGCTTCCGGTTTATATCTCCTTTCTTTCGGGATACCGGAATGTCCAAGCTTCGGGGAGTTGTTCCAGCATCCCACAAGTTCCCATAATGCATTGTTTTTTCCGCTTACGGTAATGCAGCACTCGTTTTCAACTTCTATGAACGGCTTGCGTGCGCATGCATCGTGAAGGCCCATGAGAAATTCGGTAAGGGCATCCTGCTGGAGCAGGGGAGAGCCGCCTGTCACAACGAGATGGTGGCCGTTTTCAATCCGCTGAACCAAGCCTTTTTCCTCGAACATGCCGAGAAGTCTGCTGACAGGAATTCTGGTGACCTTGTTCCATACGTCTGCTGTGTCGCACCAGCTGCATTTGAGATGGCAGCCTGATAGCCTGAGGAAGATTGCCGGGCAGCCTGAATAGGCCCCTTCTCCCTGGACTGCATCTATGAACAGCTCGCAGACAGAAAGTGAGGCTCCGTCTTTTTCCGTGTCTTCCGCTCGGGCGCTGTCCTTTGCGGAGTCCGGGCTGATTATGTATTCTGCCATTATCTTGTGATGATTTCCGGACCGAGTGTCCTGTTTTCCTGTGGGGCGGTAAGGCTCATAGGATTGTTTGTTAGACATTCCCATGTTTCTTTCCATTCCTTGTTTTCTGCCATGATTTCAGGAGAGAATGTGCAATTGAGGGCTATGGATGCCATTTCCTCAAAAAGCGGACTGTCATCCTGCTCTGTTTCTGCCCATCCTGTTTCGGTCTCGTGAACTCTTACAGAATGCACTTTGACTCCGCCTTGTCCGTTGACAGGGACTGTATTGTTGAGTATTCCCTGCACAATCACATGGAAGAATATTGCGAGATTCTCTGCAGAAGGGGAGAACGGCAGGCTTACCCAGCGTTCATTCTCGTTGCAGATGAATCTGACCAGCTCGGACTTGTCTTCTGACCAGATGATGTATGAGTGGTCGAATGTGTCGAAAAAAGCGCTGACTCTTCCTTTCAGCAGCCCGAAGTCCATAACCATTCCCGCATTGTCAAGCGTGCCGGACTTAAGGACCAGCTCCACCTTGAATGAATGTCCATGGATATTCTGCCTGCATCTGACGCTGCTGCAGTTTCTGACTATATGTGCTGCTTCAAATTTGAACAATTTCCTTATTCTCATATTCCAATTTCCCCTGCATTTTGGCACGGCCCGCAAAGATACGCACCTTTTTGCAAATTCTGATGCTTGCCCTTTCCATTTTGTCTTGTCTGGGAATAGACTTGCCGAACAATAAGTTGTTGTTTCTGCTAAATTCTCGTCTCCCTCGGCGGAAATGTGTACAAGTCTGAATATACTCCGCTTATAAACCTGAAACCATTACTTGGTGAACATACGGACGGCATTTTCGGAATGAAAGCCATTTTAGGAAATATAATATCAATAGACTACAAAAACGGAAAATTCAGCCTGTACGACAAACTTGAACCGCACATGACGCAGGGCTGGCATTGTGTACCGGTAAAATTCCAATCCAGACAGATTCTCATTCCGCTCAAGGTAAAAGTAAATCCTCAGACCATAATTTCCGGAGATGCGCTTATGGACATAGGTTCCGGTTCCGGCATCACTTTCACAAGCCCAGTCGCATCCGCCCATTCTCTGGAAAATATCGAGTGGAAGGAACAATTCGAAACCGGAGGACTGGGCGGCAAATCAGCCGGCTACACCATCCCCGTTGAAAGCGTAGACATAAACGGCATTCCCATTGACCTTGAATCAGTACAATACAGACAGACCAGAACGGCTCATTTGCCACCTCCAGATATGCAGCAAATGTCGGAAACGAAATATGGTCCCAATTCGACATCATCCTTGACCTGGCAGCTGGGAAAATGTACCTGAAGAAGAATTAGCCTTGCTTAAGACGTTTTCTTCTTTTCCAAAACAGTTAGCCCGATTGTTCAGACTTATTGCCGGTTAAGGTAATGGGTTTTAGTTCTCATTCTATTTGAGACTGTTCCTTTTTGTTCTTTAGTTGATTGTGGTTGAACTTGTCGTCAAGATGGATTCAGAAGCACTTGCATTCGGTGATGCAAAATGTATGTGGAGCGAATTTTGCAAACGAAAGTTGACAGATTAAAATAATTTATCTATTTTTGTAAACCAAAATATTAAACCCTGATATTATGAGT
>VSOK01000090.1 GCA_009774765.1 Bacteroidales bacterium | reverse complement strand
GCGCGATATCATACTTTTTGTCCACCCTTGAAAAGTCAAGGAAAAATCATCCTACTTTTTGTCCAGGTGACCCAAAAGTACAAAAATCTGATGATTATTATTGTAAATATAGCAATATTCGTTAGGCCAACTGAAAGATATGGGAATAATTTTTCTCTATTCCATTAACATCACCAATACAATTTCATAAATCTGCAAAACAAAAGACAGCATCCCATTTATGCGGCATACTGTCCAATAAAATATTATACCCCCAGCCAAATCTGAATATCAGCGGTGTGATTGGGATGGAGGCTATCTGTTGAGAAGCGGCAGATACTGAAGACAGGCTTTCTTTGTAAGTCCGTTGCGGATATACCAGATGTCTCCGCTATTGATGTTCATCAGATAATAGCAGCCAGTTTTTCTGTTCACCTGCAGCTGATAGTTCACAGTGCTGTCATTACACACGATGCCTGTCCTGGATCTTCCTTTTTGCTTCACCTTGATACGCTTCGCCCTGCCGAAACCAAAATCAAGAAAAGACACTTCACCGGTATATTTGTCAAGAATATATTCATCAAGCCGTTCGAACCTCACAGCAGACAAGGAGGTCTCATCCTTAAGGCAGGATACGGACTTGCGAGTCCGTTCAATCTTATCACGGTCCTTCACCTCAAATGATTTTTCTATTTCCGGGTCCGTCTTTGCTCCAGAAGATATACTGATACAGCAAAAAACACACGATATCACAAACAATTGTATATATCTCATAACAGCAATATTAAAATTTAGCACAAAACCGCAAAAAACGAATAAATCGTCATCGCATCTTTACAAAGATAGGAAAAATATCAAGAAATAGATTCTAAATTTGCAGCCGGATCAATATGGAAAAGCAATGGCAGGAAGATTTCTCGGCAGGAAATTCGAATTTCCGAACACATACGTCATAGTATTCACGGTCATACTTATCTGTGCGGCGGCAACCTGGTTTGTCCCGGGAGGCGAATACATACGCAGCGGCAACGGGGAGCTCATTTATACACAGACCGAATCAGCCCCGCAGACCTGGCAGGTATTCACTGCCCTGTACAAAGGCTTTGAAAAACAGGCTGGAATAATTGTATTCATCCTTATAGTCGGGGGTGCCCTATGGATGATAAACTCGACAAAGGCCCTTGACGCAGGCATAGCGGCCTTCCTGGAAAAAGCCAAGGCGCTCGAAAGGTTTGCAATATTCAGAGCCGCAGGAGTGGACAACATCATTCTGGTAGCCATGACGATTATGTTTTCCATTTTCGGAAGCATATTCGGAATGAGTGAAGAGTGCATAGCTTTTGTAGCCATCTCAATTCCTCTTGCCATCTCTATGGGCTACGATTCGATTGTCGGAGTCGGAATGGTATATCTCGGAGCACACGTAGGCTTCGCAGGAGCGTTTCTAAACCCTTTCACAGTTGGAGTCGCACAGGAAATGGCTGAGCTTCCCCTGTTCTCAGGAATGGGATACAGGCTTGTCTGCTGGGGCATCCTTACAATATTCCTTACCGTCTTCATTTTAGTCTATGCTTCCAGGATAAAGAAGAATCCGCAAAGAAGTCCTATGTATGAAGCCGACGGATTCTGGAGAGGAAAAATCCTGACGGACACGAAAAGCATACGCCCGTACAAAAACAAGTCTTCCTGGCTGTCATTCGCCCTTGCTATGATCAGCATCTTGCTTTTCACGATATTCTACAGCGGAGAATGCTCGATAAAGTTAGGGAGCACAAGCTATGACGCGGTATGGCTTATGCCTGCAACTGCTGTCGCGTTCGCGTTACTGTCCGTGGCCGCATTGCGCAAATCAGTACATTTCTATATAGTAACCCTGCTTGTATTCACAATAGTGTATCTTATCATCGGTGCAATTTGTTTCGGATGGTATATTCCGGAAATAAGCGCATTGTTTCTGGCACTGGCAATCCTCAGCGGCATAGCGTCCGGCAACGGAGCCAACAGCATAGTCAACGAGTTCCTTGCAGGAGCAAAAGATATATTCTCAGCCGCATTCATAGTCGGACTGGCCTCGGGAATTATCATAATCCTTCAGGACGGGAAAATAATAGATACGATACTGCACTCTATGGAATCTTCACTTGAAGGTGCAGGAAGACTTTCCTCCTTGAGCCTTATGTACGGCATACAGACTTTCATGAACCTTTTCATACCTTCTGCAACGGCAAAGGCCGCCATAACGATGCCAATTATGGCCCCGTTCTCGGATATCATAGGACTTTCAAGGCAGGCAACAGTCCTCGCCTTCCAGTTCGGTGACGGATTCACAAATATGATCACGCCCACATCAGGCGTACTTATGGCCGTGCTCGGAATGGCGCGTATCCCTTACAGCAAATGGGTAAAATGGGCCTGGAAATTCATATTGGGACTGATCATAATAGGCTTCCTGCTTCTTGTCCCTACCGTACTGGTTGATATAAAAGGTTTCTGACACAGGAATTATGTAATTTGCAATCCAAACATTCCAATTAATATGAACACGAACGAACAGTCCGGCCCAATGAAGCTCATATTCAATTACAATAATGTGTTTTACAGCTTCTTCTACGATGACGCCAGCGGCTGCATACACCGTTCACGGGAATATGCCATCAACTATGTCTACTCCGGAGAGATGGTGCTGGACAACGGGAATGGACAGATTACTGTCGGCAAAGGCGAATGTGTGTTTATTCCGCGAGACCATCACATCACGATGCAGAAGAAGACAAAAGACGGTGAGCGATATTGTGGAATCTTCCTTATGTTCACACGCAGTTTCCTGCGTGAAATGTACAGCAGACAGCACCGCCATAAAATACCCCAAGACACTCCCAAGCTGGACTCCGGGGTCATAAAGCTTCCAAAGACCGCAGAACTGTCAAGCCTGTTCGCTTCAATGACTCCATATTTTGACCCTGACGTAAAACCGCAGGACGATTTTATGAACCTCAAGCTCAAGAGGGGTTTCTAGCCCAGGGACAATTATCCCGACCGTTGG
>VSOK01000009.1 GCA_009774765.1 Bacteroidales bacterium | reverse complement strand
AGAGGAGCCTTGTCAGAATCTTTCATCTTCTCGCCTACCATGTCAATGGCATCGTAAAAAATAGAATACGCGATACTCTTCTTCCCCTGCAACATAAGATTGTTCACGAAACGTGTTACCATCACATCGTGAAACTTTGGATCAGGAAGTAGAATCCTCTTCTTAGGCTTCGTTTTTCTCATTTTTGTAGAAAATTAAATTAAGGTAAAATAGATAAAATTACTTCTTAGAGGTTTTTGCTTTTCCTGCTTTAGGACGTTTTGCACCATAGAGGGAGCGGGACTGAGTCCTTCCTTCTACACCTGCAGTATCCAAAGCTCCTCTAAGGATGTGGTAACGCACACCCGGAAGGTCTTTCACACGACCGCCCCTTACGAGCACGATAGAGTGCTCCTGGAGGTTGTGACCCTCGCCAGGTATGTAAGCATTGACCTCTTTTGAGTTTGTAAGACGTACACGTGCAACCTTACGCATAGCTGAGTTAGGTTTCTTAGGTGTGGTTGTGTACACACGCACGCACACGCCCCTTCTCTGAGGGCAAGCGTCCAACGCGCGAGATTTACTCTTCTCGACGATAACCTCGCGTCCTTTGCGAACTAATTGTTGAATTGTAGGCATAAATGATTGTAAATCTTTAATTTATGTTTCCTTCCCCTATTTTGGGGGCTGCAAATATACAAATAATTTTCAAATAATCAACAACTTATTGATTCTTATCGTCTAAGACAAAGCATATTATATTGTTCCCTTCAGCTGATCCGGACCGTCAGGCAGGCAGACCTCAGGCAGATATAGTCATTCCGGTACATTCGGGCTGACAAGCCGGGGCAGGAGCCATAGCACACAAGGAGGGTCCTTGTAATACATTGCGTACCAACACATTGCAAACAAGTATACCCTATATGGGATATACTTGTTTGTATCTATTTGTATTTCAAATGATTACAAAGACCCACCTATTCCGACTCAGGCTTGTCCAATTAATATGCAAATAGTTTTCATACTATTGAAAATAGCCGTCAACAAACATTTGTTATATAAAAACATAATACCTATTTTTGTTTGTACTGGCTTTAATAAACGATTAAGCTGAGGGTTGAGAGAAAATCCGTTTTCCCTACACCGGGAAAGTAATTGTAAACAGAGTTAAAAATAAATTGCAAACCGAGAGAAGAAACCGAATTTATTCGGGTTATTCCGAGGTGCAGCATTTATTGTAGACTGAATATCTAAAAAAACGACCAAGCCGAGGGCAGAGACAAAATTTATTTGGAATATGCCGAGGCGAGAGCTATTGTAGAAAATCTAAAATAAAATCATTATGAAAAAGATTATTGTACTGCTTGCTGCGGTTTTTGCGCTCACGTCATGCGGAATGACTTGCACTGACGGAAGAGAGTTCTATATACATATATCTCCAGGGAGCAGCTCCTGTGAATTTGTCTATGATGACAACATATATTCACGATATGCACGAGGAGAAAAACAGGGAAAGCCCTTTGTTATAACACGCGACACGGTTATGTGCTGTATGGTTAACTTTGTTTTAGCATCTTCTGTCGGGAAGGACAAAATAACTGGAAAGACCAGATACGCGACCTTCAGACACCTGTCAGGAGAAGACAATTGTGATATATATATGCTCACAGACAGGACTGTCAAATATAAGGGCGAGAAATACGATATCCATAACCTCATCTACGATGTCATCTGGCACAATGATACATCCCTGATGACCAAGGAGGAGCTGAATGAGCTGATAAAGGATGCCTCCTCGTCAAAATTTTCACTGTCACATGGCGACGGCAGCATTGACATTCCTATTGTATATCTGTAACAATTGTCAATATAAGCTGTTTGCGAGTCAAACGGCTTTTGTCAATCTCCATCAATCTTCCGTACCCTGCAACAAATCGCCAGGATAAAAGCCTGGGCAGGAGCCATAGCACACAAGGAGGGTTCTTGTAACACACTGTGTGCCAACACATTGCAAACAAGTACATCCTATATTGGACATACTTGTTTGTATCTACCTGTATTTCAAATGGTTACAAAGACCCACCCTATATAATGTCCCCCGCCCTAAAATCATAGTAAAGACTTTAGGGCGGGGGACACGCTATCATACAATCCATTGCAAACAGACTCTACCGCTTCCGGATCAGACACCACAACAACTGTGACATCAGAGTAACCGCAACGGACATCACACAGCAACAGCTATGACATCAGAACAACCGGACCAAATAGCGGACATAACGTCGCAACAGCAACATAAGGCCAGCCGCAACGGACATAAAATCACCTGAACAGCAGCTGCGCAAGGACTATCGCGACGAGGACTTCCGCACAGCGACAGCGACACGGGAGTCTGCACAACCGTAGTAAAGATACCAATGACCTTTGTACAGGACAAGTCCCTCGACGAAAACAGTACCGTCAGGATATTGTCCGCTCTTCTCAAAAGGAGCCTCAGGGACAAAGAACGGTTCATCAAGTCTGCCGATGAGCTTTGTAGGATCATTAATGTCAAACAGAAGCTGGCCTGCACAATATGAACGGGCGGTATATCTCCTGTCACGGTTTTTGCCTCCGCTGTTCTTTCCGTTATAGATGAGCAGGATTCCCTTGTCGGTTATCACTGCAGGAGGGCCGCATTCGGTGAGATCACTGTCAAAATATCCTCTGCGCGGAGTTACCAGCTTAAGGAAATCACCTTTGTCATCAAGCAAAGGAGTCCAGTTGACCAGATCATCGGAAGTCGCAAGATTCACGAAGTGTTCTCCCCAATACATCAGATACTTGCCTCCCACCTTGGCTATGACCTGCTTACCGTCAACCACTTTTGTGACAATGGAAGCCGATTTGCAGAAATAGTCGAAAAAGCGTCCGTCATAGGCCTTTGCAAACACAGGCCCGTGCTTATCCCAATTCTTCAGATCACGCGAAGTGGCTACCGAAAGCCTTGCCTTCTTCCTGTTCCATTGTGTATAGAACATCACATACAGCCCGTCTTCCGTCACGGCCACACGAGGGTCTTCACATCCTCCCGGCCATTCCAGCTCTTTCTGAGAATCTTCGGCAGGATACAGCACCGGTTGGCCGAGCCTTTTGAAATGCAGTCCGTCCCTGGACCAGGCGTATCCGATACGGGAAGTCCTCTTGCCGATACCGACACCGGACTTGTCCTCAGCCCTGTAAAGCACCACTATACGCCCTTTGTGCACAGCGGCAGCCGGATTGAATGTGTCATTGTTTTCCCAGGCTATCTCCTCCCCGAGCATAGGACACAAAAACTTCGTAGTGCTGTCCGGGGAAATAACCGGATTTATGCCGTCCGGACGGGAGAAGTCAGTCCAAGCCCAATCCGGGAAGCAGTCATTCAGACTGTTGCCTTCAAGCATACGCAGGAACTGACGTCTGGTACCGCCGTCACACTCTATCACAAGTCCTGAAAGACTGCTCCATAGCGCGGCCGTCTTCTCGTCAAGAGGCTTGTCAAGGTCCGCCGAATATTCCGGGAAATAACCTTTGAGAGCAAGTTTCTGGACCTGTACAAAATCCTTGTCATCAGGTCTCAGATCCTTGAAATATACCAATGTGGCACCGTTTGCCAAAAGTTTGTCCTGAATACGTCCGACAGGAACGCTACGCACGTCACATCCGTCGGCGACTGCGATGGCAGCCGCGGTTCCAGCAGCTTCACCCATAGCCATCCAGCAAGGCTCCATCCTCAAAGTTGAGAATCCGACATGGCTTCCTGACGCAGGGACAGGAAACAGAATGTTGTCCACAACTTTCGGCACCATAACACCGTAAGGCACAGTATACACGGACGTCGGATGACTGAAGAAGCCCTCCAGATGAACACGCCCCTCCTCACGTTTGCGCGTAGCGTGCGAATCAAGCGCGTAATGGCTGGCCGTTATCGACTCCGCACTCACCTGAGGACGCGACTTCCCTTCTTCAGGAATCACATCGGAAGCGGTGAAGAAATATGTGCCTTCAAGCCTTCTGCCCTCACGCACATACACCTGACGAGGGAAATTGCCGTTGTCCGTATATTCATCAGCCGCAAGACCATATTCACGACAGGCCTCACGGAACTGCACAGGCAAAGCCTCATCATTCTGCACAAACCAGAGAAGACCGAGAGTGTAGTCACGGAGCCTTTGGGCGAACTTGTCGCGCCATTCCCATCCGGAAACCGGCCACGGCACATTCTCCTCCGGAAGATCTGTCGACACAAACGCGAGATGCTGGTTGTTGGCATCAGTCTTTCCGTTAGGAAGACGCATAATGCTGCATATTTTCCACATTCCCCATACATCTCCTGGGATTGCGGTTCTGCCTCCGGCAAGGATTCTCTGACGGTTCGCCTCCATCTGCTCACGGGTCACCCCTTTGAAACGGATATCGGTATTGCGCCCTGTATAGACATCCTCAACTATGGAAGCATAATCGTTTCTGTCATAATTGTCCGGTTTGCGGACGGGCACATAATTGTCCTTGTCTGCAGTAAGGCACAGACGGTAATTGTAGGCCTGGATTGCATCATCACCTTCATACGTAGTACCTTCACCGTCAGGACCGTGCTTCCACCAGCGGTAAATCCTGCCGGCGCAAGGCTCGGAAAACTCATCCGCCCCTTCACGTCCGAGCCTGAACGGGATTCCCGCTGAAGCTCCGAGGTCGCCTTCGTATGTGGCATCTATGAAAATCCTTCCTCTGTACGTTTCTACTTCACCGGTAGTCCTGTCAGTCACATTTATTGCCTTGACTGCATTCCCTTCCATAAACACATTGGACGGGTCCGGGTCAAACTGCTTCATAACAAGCACTTCGATTTTGCCTGGACCAGCCTCTGAAATCATTTTTCCGAAAGTGAGCGCGGCCACATGAGGTTCAAAATGATAACCGTCGCTGCAGTCTCTCACCTGCTGTGAACCGGCACCATACATATCTTCATAATATTGCCTGTTGAGTCCGACAAAGCTTCCGAAAAGACCAGTAGTAGCTCCTCTCGTGCCGATATCAGTCGCCCCCAATCCGTTGGCAGGCAGTCCTCCGATATATCCGGTACGTTCAAGTATCACACAGTCGCAGCCTTCACGCGCGGCAGCTATGGCGGCCATTATTCCGCCTGGCGTACCTCCGACCACAACCACATCATACCCGGCGGATTTGCCGGCAGCCCTTTCAGAGGCTCCGGCAGCAAAGGCAATTCCTGATACGGCGCAGGACGCCAGGAAGACAAGACACAAAATCAGTTTCTTCATTTCACCAGAATTATACGTGACACCTTATTGACATTGAATCCTTTGAGCACAAGCGAATAATCTCCTGCAGGAAGATTTTCCTGACTTGTCTCTATTGTAATCCTACGCACCTCACCAGGCATCATATTTATGAAATTGTCTGTATAGAACGAAGGACGTACAGGTTTCCCGGAAGCATCAAGCCATTGCAGCTGTGTAAAGAACGCGATTGCCTTACGGCTGTTCTTCAGCTCGATATCAATGAAATGTTTTCCATCTTCAACACGTGCGGCGTATTTCATCGACACCTTGGCCTCGGCAAGTTCAGAAAGGCTCTCAAAGCCTGCAGTCGCAGGACCTGTCAATGTGTTCTTGCCTTCGTATGCATTGTCGGACCTCCAGTAGAAGCTGCTTCCCTTCTGCCTGCCCTGAGCATCCAGAAGACGGAGCTTTATGAAATGTACAGGTGAGATGCCTGCAGGAAAATCAATTGCAAACACATCGTTGACAACCCCGTCCTCAGGTATATCCACAACTGCTTCTTTGCTCCATACCTTTCTGGAATTTATATCCCAGACCTCAGCTGTTACCTTATATCCGGCAAAGCTTCTGTAATAGTCATTGACCACAGACACGGTATTTTTGAGATAGTCAAACTGAGGATGGAGAGGCTCGCAGGCATTGGCGGCGGTATAAAGTGCAGCCGTAGGCTCAAGCGACCAGTCCCACATACGTCCGCAGACCTGGCGTACAGCAGAATTATGATACCAGAACAGGAATCCTGAAGCATAGCGGTCACCATAGTTCAGCTTATTATAGTTCCATACTTCCCATATTGTCCTGTAGTTCATAGCTCCGACGAACTGTCCTTTCATAGCGAACTCGTCAATGCCGGATGACTCTCCATACTGGTTGACGAGATCCACATAAAGAGTGGACATCTGATGGAACCCGTTGCCGTCGCTGTAGTCCCACACCTCTTTGTTTATAGGCCAAAGATCCTCCTCCGGCATCATCTCCCTGAGACATTCCACGGTAGGAAGACAAGGCGCGCCGTACTCGGGATTGAACCCGTCCACACGGCTTCCCCTGTCGGATGCGGTATTCTCATAATGGCGCATCGGATTGACTGTCTTATAAGGGCTTCCGTCGTGCACACCAGCGCACTCGGACTGCATCTGATACCCTCTTGTACCGTCAAGACGGTCCAGGAGGTCCCTGATACCGGTCATCTCGGTAGATTCATTCGAGCAGACATAATACATCTGCGACGGATGGTTTCTGATACGCTTTACAGTAGAAGCAACATTCTGGAGATGAAGTCCCTCATCCACAGGATGCTTGGTATCGCCCGTCATCCAGAATTCAGTCCACACCATAATTCCAAGCTCGTCACAAAGGTCATAGAACATATCGGATTCCGTGATGCCTCCACCCCATTGTCTGATAAGATTCACTCCTGACTGGGCAGTATATCTCAATTCAGCGTATGTACGCTCATCTGAGTTGCGGAGCATATTTTCCGGAATCCAGTTGGTTCCCCTGACAAAGACAGGCTTGCCGTTGACATAAAACGTCCTTGACTTGTCAGGAGTGTTCTGGTCCGATACTATTTCCCTGATACCGAAGCGCGCAGAGACAGAATCCTGCACGGCACCGCCCTGCTCCACTTTCAGTGAAACAGTGTAGAGTTCCTGCGGACCTTTGTTCACAGGCCACCACAGACGAGGATTGTCAATCACAAGCTGAGGGAAATCCTCAGGTCTGAAGACAACTGTCTCTGTCATACCGCGAAGGATATTGACTTCTTTCTCGAACGTGATGCCTTCTCCGAGAATCTCTCCGCGCACCTTCACCTTCTGGCTTCTGAATCCAGGATTGGAGACTTCCACGCTGACCGTCTCCGATGCCCTGTCATATCCAGGCTTGCGCAGATCGCTCTTTATGAAAGGATGTTTCAGCATCACCTTGCCCGTCTTGTAGAAACGGATATCTCTCCATATACCGGTATTCCTGTCCCTTATGCCGTCAAGGAAAGTGAAATCCCAGCCGACAGTCATCAGCATAGAGACATTCTTTCCGATCTCTCCGTTACCTCCGTTGCGGAACTCTCCGGCCGCTCCCCAGGATTTGGAATTGCCCTGACGCGGACCGCCCGGCTCGTCTATAGGGTACACCTTTACCGCCAGGACATTCTTTTTGTCCTTGAATATATAGTCCGTCACATCCACAAATTCCTGACGGAACATTCCTGACAGGTTGTACACCATCTTTCCGTTCAGCCAGAACTCGGCCCTGTAGTTGACTCCGTCCATCTGCATCCATATTCTTTCATCCTTGCCGAAATCGACTCCGTCAAATGAAGTCCTGAACCAGTAGGTGTAGAAATCCCTTCCGGCAATGCTCAAATCCGGAATGAGACCTGATGTAATCTTGTTGTTCAGCCCGAAATAAGGCTCCGGATACACACCGTTGTTGACAAGTGAATTGAGCACCGTACCTGGAACGATCGCCGGACTCCATCCCTCGTCCTGACAGCCGTCACGGGAAATATCCTCAGCTCTCTCTGTCACTTCAGAGGCTTTTTTCATTACCCAATCGTAGTCTCCGTTATGCCCTTCAGACGATTTCAGGGCAAAAAGATAATCTCTCCCCTGCGCAAAGGCAGAAAGGGCCACACACAGCATCAGCAGCGATGATGCAATTTTTTTCAATAGGAATCTTCTCATTTGCTTTTCTTGGTTTTATTTTTGTTTTTGTTATTTTTCGACAGATTGTTGACAAAGCTCAAAGGGGTCTCTCCAAACTGCTGTACAAAACATCTTATGAAATATGAAGGAGTATTGAATCCTACCATATAGCATACTTCCTTGACCTGGATGCTCTCCTCCTTAAGCAGGCGGGCCGCCTTTTTCAGGCGTTCAATGCGCAGGAAAGTCTTCGGAGTCATCCCCAGAAGAGAATCCATCTTGCGGTAAAGGTCCCTATATCCCATGTTCATCATATCAGCGATATCCCCTACCTTCAGTTCCGGATCTATCATAACGCCGTCTACAACCTGCTGGAGACGGACCAGGAAATCAATGTCATTGGCGGACAGATTGCCGAAATTCAATTTTCCGAGCGGATTCTTGATAAATGACTCTCTGAGCATCTTCCTGCTCTTGAACTGGTTGGATATGACAGAAATGAGGTATTCCGAAGAAAACGGTTTCTCGACATAGCTGTCGGCACCGGCATTCATACCCTCCACACGTGACTCAAGATCAGTCTTGGCTGTCAGCATAATGAAAGGGATATGACTGTACCTGACATCTTTTTTGAGAGTCCGGCACAATGTGATACCGTCAAGCTCCGGCATCATGACATCGCTGACAATCATTGAAATCTCATTCCTTACAATAACTTTCAGGGCCTCTATCCCGTTTTCAGCGGTCACGACATTATATGACCCCTCAAGGACAGACTTTATGAATTCACGCATTTCAGGCTCATCCTCCACGACAAGTATGACACTTCCGCCGGTCTCGACCGGAAGCGACGACTCGTTGCCCCCGTCCAGGATTTCCGCTATCGCAATCTGCGTAGCCTCCTCTTCCGCGGACACGGGGTCATAAAGCGGAACCTTGAGGACAAATTCATTCATACCTTCAAAAACATCCATAGTAAGAGACCCGCCGTGCAGTTCTGCAAGAGACTTGGCAAAAAAGAGTCCTATGCCCGAACCTGCCTTGTCGCCGGTATTGGTATATCTGTAGAACGGCTGGAAAATCACATCCCGTTTGTTCTCCGGTATCAGGTCACCGTCATTTACAACGACAAGACGGCACATTCCGCCATCCCGGTCAAGGGTGATCCTGATGATATGGTCAGAGTATTTCAAAGCATTGATGAACATATTGCTTACAATCTTTGTAAATGCTTCCTTGTCTACCATTGCATATATATTCTTGTCCGTGATATTGACTTCGCAGTCCTTTCCCCCTTCACGGAAGGACAGGCTGAAACGCTCCGATATATCAGCCACAATCCCGGAAACCTTCTCCGGACGCAGATTAAGATATATGTTCTCCTTCTCCATATTCTGGAAATCCAGAAGCTGGTTCACAAGCACAAGAAGCCTGTCGGTGTTTCTATGGATGATATTCAGGTCACCGGCAATTTCAGGATTGGCCTTGCCGTTGTTTATGATATTCTCCAAAGGCCCCTTTATGAGAGTGAGAGGAGTCCTGATTTCGTGTGTCACATTCGTGAAGAATTTGATCTTGGCCTCATATACTTCCTGCTCCTTCTTCTTCTCGTATGCCATAATATATTTTCCGCGCTTCCTGACAGCCCTGCGGTGATAGAGATATATGCCGAGAAGCAGAAGTCCGGCGAACATCATCATATACAGCATCTTGGCCACAGTCGAGAAGTACACGGGAGGAGCGACACGGATATTCAGCACTCTTTCACCGGCACCTTCAGCATCATTTTCCAGCTTTGCCCTGAACACATAGTTGCCGGAAGATACGTTGGAATATGTGACCGCACCGCCGTTATACCTGTTCCACTTGCTGTCTATACCGTCCATCCTGTAGACAAGCTCATTGTTTTTCCTGTAGCCGAGCGCGGCGAAGGATATGGTAAAATTGTTCTGATAATGTCTGAGCTTAAGCTCACCGGTATAGGTTATATCCTTTTTTAGAGGAGAATCCTCCGCTCCTACCTCGACATCCTGGTTCATAAGGGTGAAATCCGTAATGAAGATAGGAGGCATATAACTTTCTATCTCGCTCAGGAGCACATCCGGGCGGAAGGAGATCAGACCTTCCACACTTCCCAGCCATATTGTCCCGTCCGGGGAGCGGTAGCTTGAATGGTAATTGAACTGGTCGCAAAGAAGGCCGTTTTCTGTCGTATATATACGCTTCACCTCATACGACTGCGGATTGAAAAGCGCGAGTCCCCTGTTTGTGGACATCCAGAAATTGCCGTATCCGTCTTCCACTATCTGATAGACCACATCGCTCGGAAGCCCATCGATTGAATTAAATGTACGGAAACTGTCCGTCGCACTGTCGTAAAGGCTTACTCCATAGCCTTCAGTCGTAATCCAGATACGTCTTGAGCTGTCTTCGAATATGCTTATTATATTGTTGCACGGCAAAGCCCCCGGGTCATCCGTCCGGTGAAGGTATTGGGTCCACACACCGCTCTCCCCGTGCAGTCTGTAGAGACCGTTGGAGACAGTAGACACCCACAAGTCGCCTCCGGAGTCCTCCATAATGGTATTGACCATCTTTCCGCCGTTGATTTCAGGGACATATCCGAAATTGTCCGTATCGGCGTTGTAATATTGCAGACCGTGCATAGTGCCGACATACAGCCTGCCGGTGCTGGTCATTTCAAGGGCGAACACATAGTTGCTGAAAAGCCTGTCCCCGTATGAGCTGTTGGCATCATATTTCCTGACCTTTCCGGTCACCGTGTCGATTACTCTTATGCTGTGGGCGAATGTGCTGACCCACAGTTTGTCCCCGTCCATCACAAGACCGTGGATATTCGGAAACTCACGGCTCGGTTCAAAGAAGGTGAACCTTCCCGTCTCCGGACTGAAATTGTACAGTCCCGCATCCTCGGTCCCGACCCAGAGCCCCCCTTTCCCGTCCGGGCATATTTCCTTTATCCTTATACCGTACAGTCCGTTGGAACCGTCCGTATAATAATATTTATTGAAGTCGGGAACCTTGCCGGGCAGATAGTTGACTCCGCCGAAGAATGTTCCGAGCCACAGGCCTCCTTCCTTATCCTTGCACATTGAATGGATGGAGTTGTCCGAAAGGGAATAAGGGTCGTAGCGTGAACTTTCAAAATGCGACACCTCTTTAGCCGTGATGTTGTAGATATAAAGTCCTGATTCGGTACCTATCCACAGCTCGTCAGAGGAATATTGGAGTATCTGCCTGACGAACAAGGCATTGTCCGAGAGCGGAAGTTTGGACAGCTGCGAAGTGGCCTTGTTGAGAGCCATCACACCGCCCTTTTCCATACCGAGGAATATTCTGTTGTAGTCGCTTATATATATGCACGAGATGATGTCCTGCGGACAGATTTTATCGCCGTCGGTCGTAAGGAACGGAGTGATGCTGGCAAAGTCGTCATCGGTATAATAAAGTCCCTCCCCGGGCCATGAGAACCAGATCACACCGGTTTTCATATCTATCGCCATAGTGTGCAGAGGTTTCTTTGTGCTGTATCTGCACTCAGCCTCTGAAGCACCCGGTTCATAGCAGTACACGCCGGCAGCCTCTACAGACACCCATATCCTGCCTCTGGAATCCATCTCAACGCAAAGCACAGGATTAGAGATACCCCCCCTGAAGCATCCTGAAGTTTTATTTCACTGAACCTGTCCTTTTCAGTGTCATAGACAAAAAGACCGGCATTGGTTCCGATGTAGATACTACCGTCCTTCCCTTCGACAATTGCACGTATCTGATTGTTGCCCAAAGAGCAAGGCCGGTTAGGTATGGATTTGAATATTTTGAAATGCGTACCGTCATAACGGTTCAGGCCGTCCTTTGTACCGAACCACATAAAGCCCCGGCTGTCCTGGATTATCTCGTTGACTGTATTCTGGGAAAGACCGTATCTGGTGTCAATCCTTTCGAAATACAGAGGCTGCCCCGACACCGCCAGTGCAGAGAACAGCAATATGAGATATAGTATGGTCCTTTTCATAGTACAATGTGCCAAAATACACATTTGTGGCAATTAGAAATTATTTTCAAAAATAACTATAAAATTCCAATGAGTAAAATTAAACAACTTCCTGATTTTGTGTCATTCTTTTCCCAATGTGCAAAATTATGTCATAGCAGCCGATAAAAATGAAAGATTCGTCCCCAAGCCATATACTATAATTTTTTCAGGCAGAAGACCGGAAGGCAGACCACCAGGGCGATGAGGGAGAAGAACATTCCAGCGATGGTACCGACCGCAAATGCAAACCAGAAGACTTCTTCCGGGCCGTCGAACAGGAAAGGCACGAGACCGAGAACAGTGGATATCACAGTCAGCATAATGGGGTTCATCTTGTGGTTGAAGGCACGAATATATTTTCTCACGTCACTGCGGCCGCTGAGGTCTTTCCGGAAAGTATCCACCAGATAGATGCCGGCATTGACGACAACCCCGCAGAGCATGACAAAAGCGGCAAAACCTCCCTGGTCGAAAGTAAAGTCCGACAGCCCGAACATAAGGAACACTCCCACGAACGAAACCGGTATCATCAGTATTATTGAAAGAGGAAGCCTGAGAGAGTTGAAGATAATGCTGCACGTAACGAAGATTACGGCTATCACAAGCACGATGAGCCAGCCATACTTGCTCTTCTTGCCGGAAAGCCATCCCCCGCCCTTGCGCGTAGATGCCTTGTAGCCCATCGTGAGCACCTCATTGTTCATATACCTGACAGTCTTATCTATAAAAGAACGGGAGAGTTCATACGAGCCTATGAAATCAAACCCGACCTTCACTTCGTATGACTGGTTGTTCCTCACTATAGGAAAGCCCGTCCTCATTTTCTTCACAGAACCGAGTTCCGACAGTTTGGCATATATTGAATCCACCTTCACCTGCGAGTTCACTACATTCCAGAGGTCGAAACTTTCCGCCTCCGAGGATTTCAGCACAACGGAGGTCATCTCGCCATCCTCCATTACAGACGTAAGCCCCCGGCTGTACAGGACAGTGGACAGTTCGCTGTAATACCTGTATGGGTTCACACCGGCGACAGCCATCTTGCTGAAATCATACGCCATATTGTACTCATTGACAGGAAGACGGCCGGACGGGGTCACAAATTCCAGTCCGGAGACACGGCGGTTGGCAGAAAGGATATCCATCAGGGTGTCCGCATAAACGAGCAGTTCATCATAGTTATATCCTTTCAGGGATATTACATTGGCCTTGTAGTCCGACAGGACATTATTGTTGAAATAATTGTTATTGACTCCGTATACACGCCATGTGGCACCTCCGAAATTGCTTGCCATAGTTATCACATTGGCTTTCAACTGCGCAGGAAAGGATGTGTTCTCATATTCAGGCTTGAACCAGACCGATATGGATGCGTTGTCATAACTTCTGACATCTGTCGTAAACCTTTCTATCTGGTCGAACATGCTGAGATAGTTCTCCATACTCCTGACCACCTCATTCAACTGCCCCACAGTACATCCTTCCGGCATTCCGGCATCTATCTGAAGGGACTCCCGGCCGGGCTCACGATAAAAATCCGACTTGTCCATAGCCTGATTGAACATAGCGAACGAAGTGCCAAGTATACCGTCAACTTCCTTCCTGTTATCAGCATACGGTCTCCATTCCATTATCCTGTTATACAGTTTCTGAATGGAATTAGGATCCGGAGATCCTATCCTGTCCGGAAGCAGACAGGTCGGTATGCCGAAAGCTGCAACAAGGGCGACTACAAAGACCCATCTGCGGCGAAGCCCCATAAGGATGAAACGTTCATAGATACGGTTCCATCTCACTACCCTCCTGCGCCTTTTCATAGAAAGACTATAGGCTGTCTTCTTCAGCGGGAAGCGGTCCACGAGAGAAGGGATGAAAAAATAGGCTGTCGCCATAGAGACGGTAAGGTTAATCATTATCACCCGAGAGAAATCGGTCAGGTTCTTCCTGTCCTGTTCCGGCAACAGGAGAATCACGCACAGAGCACCGACAGTCGTGGCTGTGGCACCGAAAAGTGCAGGGAAAACGGAGCGGTTCCCGTAATACGAATAATGGTCGGCCATCACTATGGACGTATCGATGATTATACCGAGAGAGACCGTAATGCCGGCAAGGGTATAGATGTGCACTGCAACATCAAAAACATTGTAGAGAACTATCGCCGAAAGGATATTGGCCGCAAGAGTGAGGGTTATCACCAGGAGGTATCTCCATGAACGGCTGACAGCGAACACGAACACAAGCAGTATAAGGACACACATCAGTGTCCTGAAATATATCTTGTCAAGTTCCTCGGAAATATATTCGGAAGCGTCACGGCTCACAGAAACGGTTATCTCCTCCGGGAATGACGCCTCCAGTTCATTCATTTTGGCCCTGATTTCGGATGCGAGCCGAAGCAGATTGGTATCAGGCTCCACAGACACCGACAGGCTTATGGTGTTCAGACCGTTTATCCTGTGATAGGAACGCGGCTGCGACTCCTGGTAGCGGAAGTCCGCAATCTCCCCGAGATAGACCACACGGCCGTTCCTGTTGACAACAGGAATTGCCCCGAAGTCATCTCCGGACATGCTTGCCAACCTGACACTGACCACACCTTCGTCCGTATTGGCCAGGCCTATCATTTCAGTATTGAAATACGATTTGAATGCAGATGCTATGGCAGCTGCATCTATGCCGACGGCATCAGCCTTCTGGCGGTCAAAAGTGACAACCCATTCGAAAGGGGAGGCTCCCCAGAACGAGACTTTCTCCACTCCGTCTATTCTTGAAAGCGGAGTCATCAGCCTTGCCGTAACGAATTTTTCGATTTCCTTGGAAGGGAGTTCTGACTTGAGTACAAAAGTCACAGCCGTTGTCCCTCCTGTCCCGCGCGTACCGAGCGAAATGGACGGATAGCTCACACCGTCCGGAAGCTTCGGATAGAGATTTCTGATACGGGACGCCACCTCGAAACGTGCTGCAGCCATGTCGGTACCTTTTCTGAAACTGACACGCACACTACCATTGTCCCTATTGGACGTAGAACTGATGCCGCTGTTGGACTTTATTCCGGAAAGTACACCCTCAATCTTCGAAGTCACCTCCGACTCCATAATACGCGGGGACGCTCCGTTCCAGGAAAACGATACGTTGATTGAGTTGCCCGTAGACTCCGGAGAATAGCGGACATTGAGCATCGGGATGGAAACCACACCAAGAAATGCTATCACCGCCGTGAGCAGAAGTACCGAAAAAGTCGGAATCCATATGCCTTCCCTGCCTTTCATTTTCTTTTCCTGTAGATTTCGAAATATATGACAGGTACGAAGAAAAGGCTGACAGCAGTGCCGACAACCATACCTGCTATAATCACCAGAGACATAGGATACTGGAGGTCATCGCCCATATTCCCTCGTGACAGGAAAGGGCATACGGCAAGGATTGTCGTCAATGAAGTCATGACAATGGCCTTGAAACGCCTGTGACCTCCGACAAGGATGGCATGGTACAGTCCTGTGCCTGACTTCCGCAGCCTGTTTATAGTGTCTATCTTGAGTATCGAGTCATTGATGACTATACCGCACACGACCACAAGGCCTATCATGGACATCAGGTTGACAGATGCACCGCAGATCCAGAGTACGACAAGGGATGCGAAGATGTCTATTACTATTTCCGACAGGATTATAAGCGGCTGAACAAGCGACTCGAACTGCGAAGCAAGAATGAGATACAGAAGGACTATAGCCACAAGAAGCACAAGGATAAGCTCCCCTATCATCTTCCTGTTGCCGAAATACGCACCGCTGAAACTGACTTCGAAGTCCCCGTTGTCTTCGGTTATAGTCCTGATGTCATCCATAACATCGGCAACCTTGCTGTCAGGAAGGTCAAGAGGCAGAGGATAATAGTTGCCCTCGGCCCCTGAGACAATGCTCTTGAGGTCCTCTTCGTAGGTCTGGCGCATAAAGGCACCGACAGGAAGGTCCACACCGTCACGACGCAGAAAAGTGTTCTGCACAATATCATCAATATCCCTCGTGTCAACGCCCATGACAACCGGCAAAGTCTTGTCACCCTGCACGATGCTGAAAAGTTCGTTCTCATTCAGTGCATTCCTGAGCACGCTGACAAGCTGCGGATAGGTAGCTCCGTACAAAGCCATAATCTCAGGGTCAGCCACATAAAGGACGTCTGTCTTGAGAGGGACGGACGGTATGTCCAGATAAGGCAGCCCTTCTGCAAGGTCGGAAGTAAGCCCTCCGAGCAGTTCCACATCAAGTTCTGGACGCGACACCGGACGGAAACGGGCGACAAGTTCTGCATCCTTTGAAGCAAACACCATATCGAATATGTTTCCGGAGGACTCGAAAGAATGGATGCTATGCGGATATTTCCTGTAAAGGAAGTCGGATATAATAGACTTCAGTTCGGCAAGCATACCGGCATCGGAAGCCTTGAGATAGACCGAAGCCTCCGATACGGACGGGTCTCCGCTGTGGCCGAGGACAAACTGCTGCATACCCACCATAGATGTGACCTGAGAAGTAAGGTCCTTGACTGCCTCTTCAAGTTCCTTTACACGCTCAGTGTTCTGTTCCAGAGAGATATGGTCATTCCAGTTGACTTTCAGCAGAGTATCCGTATAGGTAACTTCAGGAAGTTTCTCTTTGGGCATATATGAAAAACAGAGCACTATGCCTGCCATTGAGACTGCAAAGAGGCTCCAGCATATCCACCTTTTCCTGACGAGCCATTCCACACCTCGCTCATACAGGAACGTAAGGTTGCCGGATGACAGACGCTCAAGGAAGCGGTTAGGCACAAAAGAGTCTGACTTGCGGTACCACCACCAATAGTAGACCGGCACGACAGTCGCCGTGACTATGTATGAAGTAGACAGGACTATCGCAATCGCCATAGCCTGGTCATAGAACATCGCCCCGGCGATTCCGCTCATGAAAATCAGAGGGATGAACACGGCGCAGGTAGTAAGCATCGAACTCAGCATAGGGGCAAGCACCTCAGATGTTCCCTTCACGACCGCACGGCGCAAGGAGTCACCTCTCTGCCACCTTGCAGTGATATTGTCAATCAACACTATTGTATTGTCCACCATCATACCCACTCCGAGCACCAGGCCGGAAAGGGAGATGATATTGATTGTAAGACCGATGAGATAGAACACAAGCATCGAGAAAATCAGCGCAGTCGGGATGGTGAAGACAACAAGCATAGGCGAGCGGAAATCCTTCATAAAAAGGAAAATGACAAGACATGCCAGGAGAATGCCGACCACGATATTCTGAAGCAGATTGTTAATGGAATACTCCAGAAGTTCGGTCTGGTCCCTCGTCACCTTGAACTCCATCTCAGGATAATCCCTCTTGAACTGGCGCATCAGGCGGCCTATGGCCTTCTTAAGGTCCGCCATCTTGGCATCGCTCTGCTTTATCACTGCCATGGTAACCGCATCCTTCCCGTCAGACATCACAAGCCCTACCCTCTTGGAAGGATGTTCTATAACACGGGCGATATCCTTGACCTGCAATATCTTCCCTCCCACTTCAAGATAAAGGTTCTCTATATCTGACTTGCCGGAAGCAAAAGAACGGAACTTCACATTATAGCGGTATTCACCGTCCCTTATCGTAAGGCTTCCGAGACGTATGTCAGCCGCCTTTATAAGACTTTCAAAAGAGGATTCGGAAAGTCCGAGACGCTTAAGGGCATCAGCGTCCGGAATTATAAGAAGTTCTGAACGTACGGAACCGCTTATATCAACCATTGCAACTTCTTTCAGCTGCTCTATCCTCTTCGCCAGCACATCGGAAACAAAGTTGCTCATGTCCAGAAAAACCTGGGACACCGGAAAAAGCTCACGGTCTGTCTCGTCGGGCAGAGGCAGATTATCCTTCAGTGTGACATTCAGATAAAAGGCTGGAATATCCGTGGCTCCGGACTTAAGCACCTTGGGCCTCTCTATGCCGCGCAGAGACGACATGCTCCTGTCTATCTTCTCATTGACTTCGATAAAGAGGTAGTCCATATCCGCACCAGGGGAAAACGCAAGGCCGATGGTACCGCTGCCGTCCTTGGCCTCCGTCACTATATCCTCCAGAAATCCGACCTGAATCAGCTGCTGGCGGAGAGGCTTGACAACAGACTCGTCAATCTCTCTTGCAGAAAGGTTCGGAGCCGCCACCTGAACGGTAATATAAGGCACATCCACATCAGGAATCAGTGATATAGGGAGCATACGCATTGCTGTCACTCCAAGCACAAGCACCACAAGCAGGCCCATAGTGACGCTTATCGGCCGGTCTATCAGTCTGTTCAGCATAGCTATTCCGTTATTTGGACAGAAGAACCGTCACCGAGGTTGAGATTGCCGGAAACGATGATCATATCACCTTCATCCAGTTCCGCACCGCGGTCCATATTGGCAGTTACGACATGACTGCTGCTGTTGGACATCAGGACATGGACGTATGTCCACATCGCCTTCCCGTCCCTGTATCTGAAAAGCACCTCCTGATTGTCCCTTATGACAACGCTGCTCTTCGGAACGACAAGCACATCTTGAACCGTCCTGCCGACAATCACCTTGACGTTCATCCCGTCAATAAGGCTTCCGTCATTATAGACCCTTGCACGCACTGCCACAAGTCCATGCTTGTCCACCGTCGGATTAATTTCAGTGATACTGCCTTTCAGGACCTTCCCATCCCCTGTAAAAGGAGTCACGGATACTTCAAGACCAGTCTTCAGGAAATGGTATTCCGACTCCAGGACAGAAAAATCGACATCAAGCCTGCTGTCATCGATAAGCGTACAGAATGCACCTGAGGACACATTATCATATTTCCTGAACTTCACATCAGCCACCTTTCCGGAAAAAGGAGCCTTGAGCACTGTCCTCCCGAAATCCAAGGAAGACCTCTCGTAACTGTTCAAGGCAGACCTGTATCCTGAACGCATCTTTGCCATCTTAAGCACATCGGCAGGCACCGACAAGGTATCCTTAGCCCGGTAACCCTGACCTGCAAGTACGTCATAGAAATCAATCTCAGCCTTCTCAAGAGCAATTCCGGCAGACTCCAGGGCAAGTTTCTTCTCCATCGGATCCAGCCTTGCAAGCACGTCTCCGGCCCTGACGGACTGTCCGTCCGACACATAAAGTTCCGACACCACGCCGGAAGTATTGAACGAAAGCGCACTTTTAAGTGACGCCGAAAGTTTTCCGTTGGCTATCAATTGTCTCATAAAGTCGCAGCGTTTCAGTTCCACGACCTCAACCTTATTTACCTCAGGAGTATATTGCAGTTTTCCGTCACGTCCTTCGTCACCGGCAGTCTTTCCTTTGCATCCCGCCAATATCACGGCAAGTACCGCCGCACCCATAATCATCCTTCTGACATCCATAACAGTATCATTATCATTTAATAAGTTCGAGGAAATCCACATCCAGATTCCTGTTCCGGATGAAATCATACAGTGTAAGTTGTCTGAGCGTATAATAGTAGTTCCAGAAATTGCTCAGGTCAGTAACATACCGGCTCACGGCCGAATCATTCTCGCTCTGTGCAGTATTGAGATCTGTAACAGAGGCCTTTCCGCTGCGGAACTTTTCCATCATCAGAGAATAACGTTCCCGGGCGATACGGCTGGCACGCTCGGACACCATACACTGCTGCCTCTGGTTGTTGAACTGCCCCACTGCCGTATATATGCTGCGCCGATAGTCCTGCTCCGCCTGCGCTACCTCAGCCTTGACAACTGCCGCCTTTGCCTGGGCATTTTTCACACGCCCCTTGCCTAATCCCCAGTCAAAGATCGGGATGGAAAACGTAATGCCCACCACCTCCTGGTCGAGAAGCCCCTTGTAGGTCTCGCGGAACTTTTCATTGGAATTGCTCAGACCGAACCTGGCGTTAAGGGAGACGGAAGCGCCGCGGTTGGCTTTTGCCCTGGCAATATCAGACTCGGCATTAAGCATCTTTATCTCATTGCCCAAAAGAAAGGAAGAATTGTCCATCGCCTTGGACAGCACAAGGTCATAGTCCATCCACACATCCGGAAGCCTTTCCGTAACCTCAGGCTCAATCTCAAACTCCTCACCATAACCCAGCAGGGAATTGAGGGTCATCTGCGCCTCCTTCACACGGATTGCAGTCTCATTGATGGAAATGCTGTCATTGAGCATCCTCAGTTCAAGCTGCAGATATTCGTCACGGGTCACGCTTCCGAGAGTCATACGCTCGGCTGCCACGGAACACATCTGCTTCGTATTGGAATAGTTGGACCGGGCCGTCTCATGGTTCAGCTTCGCCTTCATCAGGTCGAAATAGTACTTCACGGCACGGATGGTCACAGACTCCATCGACTCCATATATGTGCGTTTGGCCCTCTCATACTCCTTAGGGGAAATCTTCTTCTCCCACTTGAAGCGGTTATAGGCAAGGAGCGGCTGCTCATAGTAGAGCGTTACAGGTTGGGCATAGTAGGTGTTGCCGGCATTGCCGCCGAACTGGTCGATACGCGACAGGTCGGAATACAGGGAAAGCGTACCTCCGGTGAACGTGATGTTCTGCTTTATCGACAGTCCGAGCTTGTTCTGCATGTTGTAGTTGCTCGTATACACCATCTCGCCCGTCTCGTAGTTCTGGAGCAGGCGCAGCGAACGGTCAAACGAAGCGAGGGTGCCGTAGAAATTCAGCGAAGGAAGGCGGCTGGCCCTATATGAACGGTAAGCCCAATAACTTGAAACAAAAGAAGCCTTGGCGGACAAAGCCGACACCGAACGCATTCGCGCGGAATCAATCACTTCATCAAGGCTCATGCGTGTCGCCAGGCCCATATCCTGCCCTGCAGCGGACAAGGACACAGCCGTGAATATAAACAAGGCGGAAAACCGCCGGGTAAAAATACCTCTCATTCTACAAATATAATCTTTTTACGGATTTACTCCGAACATAACAGTCTCATTTAATGGTAAATTATGCGCCGGGGATTTTCTTCCACACCCTGCCCCGGTCAAACTTTCCGGTGATGGCAGAACGGGAGAACAGAATCCTGGCAGCCACTCCGACTATGAACTCGTCCGGGACGAGACCGAAATAACGGCTGTCACGCGAGTCGGGCACATTGTCGCCACCGAAGAAGTAATAGTCATGGATGAACTCGTATTCATCAGCAGGCCTGTCGCCTATATATACCTTTCCGTCTTTCACCGATGGCCTGACACCTGTCTCGTAGCGTATGACCTTACTGTACAGTCCAATGTTTTCCGTGGTCAGCCTGACCACGTCTCCTTTTGCAGGGATACGCAACGGACCGAAATCCCTTATTGTCCACCTGCCATAGTTTCCTGCAAACTGAGCGGCCCTCATCACAACACCCCGTTTCCGGAGCACAGAATCCGGAGTAACCGAAAGTTCCTGCTGGTTTTCTGCATTTCCTATAGTACCGGGGACACGGCGGTTGGAATAGAACCCGTTTACGATTGATACGGTATCTCCGGGAACTCCTATGCATCTTTTGGCATATACGTCATTTATACAGAAACTGATGCCTTTTCCCTTATGGGCATCCGGATTGTTGAATACGACAACATCCCCGGGCCTCACCTTCCTGAACCCAGGCATACGGAAGCACTCCATCTCAGGCACGGTGAAGTCGTATGTCCTGTATATCCGCGCCCCGTGCAGCAGTTTGTTCACGAGGATATGGTCTCCTGCATACAGGGTCGGCTCCATAGACCTGCCCCCTATCCTGAACTGGTCGAGCAGGAAAACCGGCACAATCACAGCCAAGATGACAAGCAGACTGACCGAAACCAGCACTATGGTCAATATTTTAGTTATCCGCTCCATAATTCTTCAGACTTACAAGTTTTTCTTCGGTTTCCCTATTCATCTTGGACATCGCCGGATGCCTTTCATTTACAGGCATCGCAAGTATCGTCTCTCCGGTTCTGACCGCATCCCCGGGCCTGCCGGATGATATGTACATATCCATCAGCAGAGTCAGGGGATAAAGCCTGTATGGCACCATATAATGAGCCGTCAGGTATTCCTTTTCCGCTCCGTCACGGTCACCGAGTGCCTCAAGGCAGCGGAAACGGCATAGAGCACGCCAAGGCACAGCAGGGCTATGTCCATCCCCACCGCACGCCATACGCGAACGGCACGATATGCTACTCCATGTACTCACACCGTTGGAAATCATATTGTCCATCAGCAATAACAACTTGGTTTTCATTTTTGTCAAAGCCTCCACATTCGCCTCAAAGAGGTCAGGCTATTTCATTTTATAAAAAAGTAATACCGGATTTCCTGCTGACAAATGCACCTCCACATCATCTTCTGCCTTATCAAACCCGATTGCCACCAATTCATCGTAAACTGCCATATCTATATAGCTGACAAAAAAGTCTCCGATGCTACTTATCGGACAATAAAGATATTTCCGTCCGGATTCCGGATTTTTAGCAAACTCTCTCGATTTGGCATCATAAAGTAAATTATCAACATATTCACCTGATGATACTTCTATTATTGAGTAATCCTTGCACATAATAGGAACGGAACTCATATAGTCATACCCGTCATCCAATATTGAATCATCTTTACCGAATCGACTCGGTATCGGATTGTCAAATTCAATCCTTACAATTTCACGGATATCAGAATTATATCTGTCAAACACAGCATAACCATCAAAATATATTGAGCTATATACCAACATCTCCCCATAGGTGGAAAAATATCTCAATTGACCTATTATATCATAGTCCCCAGGTTCATAGTCAAAAAAAGATTTTTTAACATTAAAATTATTATCTGTAATAAAGACACGGCCTGCAATCTGCTGCTGATTCAATTCACCTCCCTTCATTGGGGAAAAGGCGAAAATAAAATCCCCGTTTTCAAATGCAGCCATATCCCAGGCAATAAAATTGATGTTTACTGAATTTTTGAAATTCCCGGTAAGGCTATCATATATAAATATCTTTCTATTAAAATTATCTAAAATATACAATTCGCTACCGTTAACGGCAAAACTTTTAATGTCTAAATACTCACCCGGTCCGCGTCCGAAACGGTCCAATACAAATCTGACTGCACCATCCTGATTATAAGCTATAATTTTTTTCAATCTGTAATCTGCGATATAGATAAACTGATTTTCAAAAAGAATTTTATCTATACCTTTAAACATTGATTCCTTATTCGATTCCAGCAAAAGGTAAGACACACTTTCTACAAAATCAGGAGCCTTGGGCTGTACTGCATCCGCATTGTAAACCCAAATACTGTCAAATTTAATATCTTGTTCAGAGGCACACCCCTGAACAAGAATCGTAAGAATAATTAATAAATAGTTCTTTATTTTCATCGGCATTTCTTTATTAACCATGCATAGGACATTTTCGTTCGTTACATCCTGAACCACCACCTTGGCACGTAATCACAGTAACTTTACATCTTTTTAAACCACCTAAACTAACATTACATTGAAATGAATATGGAAATCCATCCTTGTAATCGTATTCCCCTCTTGTCAGAGCTGCGACATTCGCCTCAAAGAGGTCGGAGGATTTCTGAGAGCAGACATACGCAGCGGTCGCTGCAGACGCGGTCAGCACGAAGGACGATGCCAGAATGATTAATTTTTTCATTGTTGAACAAAAATTAAACTTTACAAACAATACCGGCATAAAATAGTCTCATTTGTGGACAAATCATGAGTCAATGTGTAAAGACATTTATCATCCGGAGTAACAGCCATAGCATAAAAAGGTGTATCCGTCTGATAATTTTTGATGAAATTTCCATCCCAGTCATACACCTCCACTTCATCAAAATAATACCACGGATATCCTTTAAACTTTTCATGAGGAGACCGCAAAGGGACCAAACGCACATAGATATAGGCATCCGTTGCAAACACCCTCATTCCACGGTAATTGTTCCGATGGATTCTGTAATTCATCTGATTACGGTCGCTTTCATATTCGGGATAGGTATCGTATATCGCCGACCGTCCTACAATAGTATCTCCATCCAAAGTCAGCAGTTCCAGATAGCGTCCCTCCCCACAAGCATACAAAAGTTTATTACCGTTCATATAGATTTTAGAATTGCTAAGATATATGGATTGCTTAGGCAAGACTGGACCATCATAGCCGTCTTCTATCCAATACCCCAAAGGGGTCACAATCTTTTTCTCAACATCAATTATGGAAAGAAGATTTTTCTCGCCGAACCTGTCTCCAAGCACCATAACCTTGCCGTCTTCCAGGACAATGAAATCGCCGCCAAAATAAAAAGGGTTGACCCATTTGATATCCTGTCGTGAATCTATATGAAACTCTGCACATATTGCGGATGTATCCACTACGCCGGTCCTGAGGCTTTCAAGACTACAATATCCTTCACAATTTATAATATGCACGTCATTCTGTGACATCCAGCAATATGGCTGGTCAAATTCTTTCGGGCCGCGGCCTTTCAGCAGAAAATGGCCACAGAGATTCAGCGCATCCCCATCTATGCTGTATGCAACAGCCAAAGAGTCCGGATCATAAGACTGGAAAAGCAACAGGTTATCATTAACGCCGATAAATCCGCTTCCGATAAAGTCGTCTGCAGCCAGGGTAATCCCTTCAATCCTGTCAGTAATCTCCCGCTTCAGCAATTTATGTTCAGAACATGCTGTCAACCAAAACAACAATAATATTAAAATACACTTCCGCATACTATTTCTGATAATAACGAATTGCATTATTTATACTATAAACATGATATGTACCATCAATAAATTTCATTGTAAAAGAGCATTTAACATCAAAATTTACAGGAAGGCAGTCAACTGGTACCCCCATCTCACCGTAACTTAATGCTTCTACATTAGATTGAAATAAACAGTCGTCCTTGGGAATATTCAAAAAACATAAAAATCCCAAAGCTATTATCAAAAATACAGTAACTATTTTCACAATCCATACAATCCGCTTGATTTGAACCGTCTGACATCGACAATGCTTCAACATTTGCATTCAATAAAGATTTATCTTGAGATTTTGTAAAAAGGAGCAAACTCGTCAAAGTAAGTATTGTAAATATTACTATTATATATTTTTTTCTTCATATTAATAAATTATAATCCAAGCCACTGAAACCTTAACAGAATGAGGAAGGTTGATTACTCGAGAAGATTAGTTATCCGCTCCATAATTCTTCAGACTTACAAGTTTTTCCATATTACCTTCAACCCGCCTTCTAAGTTCTATCATAGTTCCATTCTTTTTATTGACCGGCATCAACAGCACTTTATCGCCGATTTCCTTGGCCTTTCCCAGCTGTCCGACATCCATATACATCTCCATTAACAGCACCAGAGGATATAATCGGGAAGGAACTATATGATGAGCCTTCAGGAATTCACGCTCAGCATTGGTGTAATCCCCCATCTCTTTATAGTTTTTTCCCATCATATTGTGAAACATAGGATCAGCGGATATCAAAGTACCTTCCGTAAAGATTACATTGCTTTTTTCATACATACCAGCCCTATGCAAAGCATATCCATATTCATAAAGATACTGATAATTCCAGAATAGGTACGGATATAACACCTCCAATTCTTCTGCAGCACAATCATACTTTTTCATAAGAGTCCATTGCCTTGCCATCCGCCAATCATCAGATGCCTTTTCCCGTGATTTATAAACTTTATATAAATCAATTATTCCAAATAGCACAAGACCAATGACAAAAATCGTCAGCAATGAATTGCATAATACAGATGTATTTTTTTTCTTTTGTAACTTAAGCACTTCAGAATCACAGCAACTTGACAACGCAAGTATGATAACTATACATACAGAAAACTGTGCTACACTTAAAGGATAAGAAAAAAATGCAAAAACCGATATTGCCACAAGCCCATAACCGAATATGCCATTCGAGCGTAAAAGCCGTATAATTGCAAGAACAACGACACACAAAGCCAGTAATGTGCCTGCAATTCCTGTCTCCATGCCTATTTTAAGATATTCGTTGAATGCATACGATGGTGCACCTGCAACATTTACAATTTTTTGAGAACACTCGTTTTCCTTAAAATAATTTTCTTGAATCTTTGCGTATTGCCCAAGAACAGTACCTGGTCCAGTACCGATAAACGGAGTTTCAATTATTGCCTTTGCCTCCATATTCCAGATATGGAATCTTCCGATTGCTGAATCTTTCTTCATCATAAATATCGTCGCGACAGCGGACAATATGGTAATCAACATAATGGCAGATATTGCTTTATGACTTAACATATACTTGATAATGCCTGTTTTACGTATAAGACAAAGCATTAAGCCACAAGCAAATGCCAACCAACCGGCACGGCTCATTGAGGCAGGTAACACCACACTGCATAAAATCACCGCAATTGCAGATAAAACTATAGGCAAGAACCTAAACATACACCATGCGGCATAATAACTACTAGTCAATCGCTTCAATCCAACAGTACGAATCCCATCAATAACAGGCCGACATATAACATTAACACTTTTCCCATGTTCAATCAAGTATCCGACTAAAACAGTCATAATAAAAGCTATAAATCCACCGTATGGTCCTGGATTAGTAAAACTGCCTGTCAAGACAAAAGATTCATGTCCAGAAGGTACACCGCCGAAAATCTGTCTCAAACCTAAAGCACTTTCATAAATCCCCCAAATACAAAATATGATAAATACAAACCAGCTTACCAATCTTCTCCTTATACTGAAAAGAATCTTAAAGGATATATACATGATAGCATACGGAAAGATTTCCTGCATCCAAAAGTTTGAAACATATTGATTATTAACGGACGCCGATATACAATAAAGCACCATTATAGAGACAAGAAAGATATCTACACAGCTCAATTCTATAACTTTCTGTTCTACCAATAATATTATTATAGTCGGTATCAACAGGCACGCAGCGCTCTCCAATAGACCTGCAGTAGTATAATGCATTAATTCTACAGGCTTAGACACGAGAATAATTGTATGGACAATTGCAACAGCCGCAACCGTCCATACAATTAATAGAATTATGTTTTTTAATTGTCTCAAAGAGTTTATTTCAAAACATCTATATAGACTCCATCATTTTCCTGAAGGTTATCCAGGACTTTCAGGAACAGGTCCCAAAGTTTATCGCTTGCCGTCGGGTTGCCGACAAAAACCGGATGACCAGTCTTATCTAAAAGAAAACTATGAAAACGTTTGTCTTTAGGTAAATCATGATTATTCCTTTGAAAAGAACCAACCTTGTCCACATATATAGGATAAGGATAATTCAACATCATCAAATCAACCATTGTTTGGTCATATTCCTGCTGTCGTGGAGAAAAAATCGTATAAACCTCCAACATAGGTAATTTGTCAGAAAGTTCATAAAGATATTGCATCTCTTTCAGATGGGACACTTTACAGGAGCTACACTCCAACGAGTCATAATAAATAATCATCTGCAAGTCGGACTTCTCCGGTTTCACGGTGGAAATGTTCCGGCTTTCCACCTTGACCAGTTCTTCCGGTAATATTATCTGCTTCTGACGAAATGCCACAACAGCATCTTTCATATCATTTTGGCTGTTCGAGCAAGAAACCGACAAAGACGATAACATAATAAGGATTCCGAATAGATACCTGTTCATAGCTTAATAATTCAAAGTATGAAAAACTATGACCGGATTGTCGTATTCGGATATGTCGGCGAGATTGCCTATCTTATATTTTTTTCCATATTTTTTAGCTGAGAATGCAGTAAGATATGAAATCAATACCTTACCATCGTACCCTATCACGTTAGATAGATCAAACAACGGAAATCGCTCATCAACGTCATTGCTGCAGATATAAAAATTGGACACTCCGGTTTCTATGTCGGCTTTGACAAGACAGGTCTTCAATGCCAGACCGTCAAGAAAGCACAAGGTCTCAGCAAATAACGTGTGACCGCTTCTGTCTATATGCATTATACTACGAAACGATTCCTTATATTTATAAGTCTTGTGCAATTCACTCAAAGGTATTGCCGACAGCTCTTCTTGAGATACGACATTCCGTAGGTTCATATCGAAACGGTATAACGGAACATAACCGTCATGATGCAAGGAATACACGATGTTGTCATAATATTGGGCGACATACAATGTATCCGAATCAGAACCGCAGAATGTAATGTCTTCAATTATATAACTCAGGTTCGTTGGGTACGGATCATACTTTGCTTTTACGCCAGCATTCGGACCAATCAGAATGAAATTATACATGCTGTCATTACTATCAGAAGAATAAAGCCAGATATTGTCTTCATCTACGACAGATAGGCTGTTGAATCCTTCGCCGGTATTGATCGTTCTCAGAACATCGCCGAAACTATTGTACACAATGATTTCGCGATCAACACTGGACAACACATACAATCTGGAGTCAAGCACGTCAAAATCAGTCAATGTAATATATTCCCCTGGCCCACGTCCCTGCTTATGTATCTTACCGAGATAAGAACCATCACTACGACTGAACATCGTAATCTTTGTGCCATCGGCAATATAAATAGTATCACCAACCATCTTCAGTTTCCGGATTCCATCAACCAAACAGTCTTCATTCGTCTCAAGACAGACATAACCGTCAAACGATGACACGAACTCGCTAATATCAGCCTGTTTGTTTATATCAACCGATATCCCCTGAACATTAGGTTCATTCTTGGTCTGGCTGACACATGATATGACAACCAGACCAAGTACAAAAGAAAAATATGGAAATTTTCTCATCGCTCTCCTCCGTGCAGTATAACACTATACAAATCAGAGCATTCAACAGGACGGCATGTTGAATTACCTTTAGATTCACAGACAACCTTTCCATCGATAGCAATTGTACCATCAGCTTTAGCAGTTATTACCCCTACTCCAAAGAGATTAATTTGCGTTCCCGCTGATACAAAGATTTCACACTTAGAGTCAATCCGTTTATAATTTGTATCAAGCTTTCCTCCTGGCTCATCATCAGCCAAAGCATCAACATTTGCTGATAGTAAATCGTTCACAGAATCATTTTCTCCTTTCACATAAATAAAAGTTAAAGAGGAAGCAAGGAATAGAACCATTCCTGCCAATAAAACAAAAAATTTTCTCATAATAAGATAAATTTTAAAGTTAATAATATTAAATATTGCCATTTTGAATGGCTAATTCTCTTGTTGACGTGGTCTTAACCATCCCTGCACACCATCATCGCAGGAAAACACTCTGATGTCTTTACCGCACGTAGGGTTGCCTACGAAGACCGGAAGCCCGGTCTTGTCGAGAAGGAAACTATGGAAACGCTTTTCCTTGAATGTCACAATAGTATCCTTCATACCGTTATTGTTTGAGTATGAAGCGGACACGTATGCCAAGACAACCAGAACGCCAAACAGGGATTTATTCATAACTCTAATAGTTCAGCGTATGGAAAACTATGACCGGATTATCGTATTCGGATATGTCAGCGAGATTGCCTATCTTATATTTTTTCCCATATTTTTTAGCTGAGAATGCAGTAAGATATGAAATCAATACCTTACCGTCGTACCCTATCACGTTAGATAGGTCAAACAACGGAAATCGCTCATCAACTTCATTGCTGCAGATATAAAAATTGGACACTCCGGTTTCTATGTCGGCTTTGACAAGACAGGTCTTCAATGCCAGACCGTCAAGAAAGCACAAGGTCTCAGCAAACAACGTGTGACCGCTTCTGTCTATATGCATTATACTACGAAATGATTCCTTATATTTATAAGTCTTGTGCAGTTCACTTAAAGGTGTTGCCGACAGTTCCTCCTGAGATACAGTGTTCTGGAGGTTCATATCAAAACGGTATAACGGAACATAACCGTCATAATGCAGGGAATACACGATGTTGTCATAATATTGGGAGACATACAACGTATCCGAAGCAGAACCGCAGAATGTAATGTCTTCAATTGTATAACTCTGATTCTTGGAAAATTTGTCGTACTTTGCTTTCACATCGGCATCCGTACCAATCAGAATGAAGTTGTACATACTGTCATTGCTGTCAGAAGAATAAAGCCAGATATTGTCTTCGTCTATCACCGACAAGTTGCTGAATCCTTCACCGGTATTGATAGTTCTCAGAACATCACCGGAGGCATTGTACATAATAATCTCGCGATCTACATTAGACAACACATACAATCTGGAGTCAAATACATCAAAATCAGTCAATGTAATGTATTCTCCAGGTCCCCGGCCATGCTTATGAATCTTGCCAAGAAAGTAACCGTCCCTGCGGCTGAACATCGCTATCTTCGAATCATCTGAAATATAGATGGTATCACCGACAGACTTTAACTTCTTGATGCCGCTGATAAGGCAATCGTCAGTGGTCTCAAGGCAGACATAGCCGTCAAAGGATGACACGAACTCGCTGATGTCCGTCTGCTTGGTGATATCCACTGTTATCACCCGAACATTGTCATGACGCTTGGGATCATTGACACAAGATGTCACAATGAACCCAAGCAATAATACTGAAATGTTGAATACCCCTTTCATTGTTCACTTAGACCATTTAAAATAACAGTGATTATTCTATAGCTTTTATAGCTTCAATCTCATCTATAGTCAACCAGATTTCAAACAGATCTTTCTGTACGAATTCACTTCTTTTGAGACCGTCACATATCTCAAAATCAGTCGGATTATTATTACAGCCAACAAATACAAAAGAAAGCAGGCAGATAAAAATATAGTTTATAGTTTTCATAGTATGTGGTTTTAGAATTAACAAAAGGGGCCGGCCATAACGGTCGGCCCCTTGAAAAAGAGTAAAAAATCTGTTATTCAGAGTAGGATTTGTATCCCATATATAGTTCCGCAACCTGCATAGCATTGCCGTCACGGTCTGAATTCGCATCTGAAGGATTAACGAAATATCCATAGCAGCGGTCCTGTTTCTTCAGGATGAACTTGATATAACGGTAGTCCTTGTCATTGTCAAATGTAGCCTTGAGAGACTCCAGGTGATACTCAGTCACACCGTTGAATTCACGAGGGTTCCATCCTTCAAGACCTGAAGCGATAGTCTCCCAGGTGCTTCCGTCGTTGCTTCCCTGAAGTTCACTCACACGTGTAACACGTACACCTCTGTCGTCCGCGTGATCGGAGATGTTGACAGTACGGAAATACTGTACTCTCTGGCTCTTCTTCATATCTATGATGATATATATGCCATCTTTCTCAAGAGACTGCTTGTTTCCTCCAGGACGCTGCCAGCAGAACGCAGTACCGTTTGTAGCTGTAGGAAGGTTATTTGCGGCTCCAGAACGGTTTTCAATCTTCCTTCCGTCGAGCATAGCATATCTATATGGATTTCGCGCACCTACATCGGTCTTCCATTTGTCCTTCTGACTTGCATCCTCAAGCCATCCGAATTCAACCATATCCCATCCTCCGTCTGTATGAGGGAGAGCATTCCACTCTGCAGCGGAGCTGCCCATAATCTCACGAGGCTGTCCGTCCAAATCTCCAGGGAAACGTTCGTATTCCACCCATCTGAAGAAATTCAGGACAATGGAAGCAGGCTCAACATCCGACACGGCCGCTGCAGCAGTAATGGTAACGCTGCCTACTTTGTTTGCCGTAACAAGACCTGACTGGTCCACTGTAGCTACTGATTCATCAGATGAAGTCCAGACAATCCTCTCAGTTGCCTCTTCTGTAAGAGAAGCGGAACCTACGCGAAGAATACGTTTCAGATTGACGGATGCTTCCGAGAACTCGTATTCAGCACTCTCGCTGTTGAATTTCAGGCTTGTGATCGCTATGCCAACAGGCTCTGAAACTCTTACTTCAAACTCTCCGAAGACGCCCTCAGTACCTATATATACGGTCACAGTCGCATTGCCGACACCCTCGGCTGTAAGTATGCCCTGTTCTGAAATGCTTGCGACAGAATCATCTGAAGTGTCATATCTCTGTGCTGTATTGGTAGCATCAGCCGGAAGATATGATATATGGGAAGGAAGAGAATAAAGCTCTCCGAGGTCAAGGTCAAGCCCGTTTGTAAGGACCTCATCAAACACAACTTCCTTTACACGGGCACTGTTGTAGTCCCCGATTTTCGGAATATTGTCATTACAGCCGACCGCAAATATTGCAGCCACGGCTATGATAATAGAACTTATCTTTTTCATTTCGTTTCAAATCATTTAGAGAATTACCATCCATAGTTCTGTACAAGGACTCCACCTTCGCTTCTCTTGATCTCGTCAAGAGGTATAGGATAGAGGTAGTTCTTCTCCTTGAACACTCTCGGGTTGAAGTTCATACGTGTATAGAAACCATCCTCTTCACCTCTGTATGTATTGAGTCTGGTCATGCTCTTGTTGAGCTTTTCAACTCCGAGAAGCCAGCGGCAAAGGTCAAAATATCTCTGTCCCTCAGTACAAAGCTCAATACGGCTTTCACGTCTGATGGCGTCACGGAGCTGTGCATAGTTTCCTTTGATGTCAGGATTGCACACCTCAAGGTCACGGATACCTGCACGGCTGCGCACTTTGTTGACATACACGAGGATGTTGTCATCCGCTCCCTGTGTCTGCTCGTTGAGCATCTCAGCATAGAGAAGATAGAATTCAGCAAGACGGAAAATGATTGACGGACGGTATTTGCTGCTGACAAGACCGGTTCCGTTGCCGAGTTTTCTGTAATAACGTTTGTAGCAGGTATATCCTGTATTAGGCTCACCGTCACCTGTACCCACTCCTGAAGTACCGCCGGCATAGAATTCCACACGTTTGCCTGATGAAGGCCATTTCATTCCTGAGAATGCCACACTGTTGTAGAAGCGCGGCTCACGGTTAAGATACATATTGTGTACCCTGTATCCATCCTTAGTGCCGAAGCCGTCTTCAGAATACACATCGGAAGCAGGAAGGAAGCTTTCATCCTTTATAGGAAGACCGTCAGCGCAATAGAAATCGTCCACAAGCTCCTGAAGCATATCCACTCCGTTCAGACCTTTGTACTCTCCCTTAGGTGTAGCGTGACCGTCAAATGTCTCCTCACCGAGACCTCCCCAGCTGCTGGTTGTGGTAGCCCAGATGATTTCGCTGTTATACTCCTGGAAAAGATTGTAGAGGTCCTCGTCAGGATTGCCTGTATTCACAAGAGCATAACGGTTGCCCTCCTCGGCATAGTCAAGGAATTCGCGGAGGTATTTTACCGCATTGTCAATCTTGGCGTCCTTTCCGCTGACGTCAGGGAAAAGCTTTTTGCCGTCTTTGTTGACAACGGTATTGCCCGGAGCCCAGGAACCGTTGAACAGAGGGCTGGCTGCATATACCCAAAGTTTTGCACGGTATGCCATAGCGACGCCTCTTGTAGGTACGCCACGCATCTGCTCATTGTTGGTATAAGGCTCAGGCCACATATCTTCTTTGCACTCATCAAGCTCCCTGTCAATCCAGGCTACAACCTCATCAACGGAGTTACGCGGAAGATTAGGGAGATCATCAAGCGTATAGGATTTGTCAACGATAGGAACCGGACCATACATTTCAAAAAGATAATAATGATAGATGGCACGCATAAACCTTGCATTGGCCTTGTAAAGCTTCATCTCCTCTTCAGTGATACGTGGAGCATCAGGACCTCCCTCCTCTACAAGAGGATGGGCCATCTCAAGGAAGATGTTTGCCTGACGGATCGAGCCGTACAGACGTGTCCACCTTGAATTGTTGGTATTGCTTGAGTTCCACTCCTGATATTTGCCGTATTTATTGTGCTCACGGGTATAGATTTCATCAGCGAAACCTGTCCAGGCGTTGCCCATACCGTTGTTGGCACCCCATACGTTGGAGTAGTCAGGTCTGTCTGTAAATATCTGGCCATACCATTTTTTGGTGCGGTCCACATTGTTGAAGATATTGTCAAAACTTGAAACACCTCCGAGTTCGTCCGACACATCAAGGAAGTCACAGGAAACTACTGTGCAAGCCATCATCGCGCCGGCAAGAACTGCTTTAAATATATTTTTTTTCATATATCTTACCTTTATTAGAAGTTAACTTCAACTCCGAAAGTGAAAGAACGGGAGTTAGGATAGCTGACACCCTTGTTTCTGTTTCCCTGCTCAGGATCCCAGAATTTGATATGGTCGATGGTAGCAAGGTTCTCGGCCAGCATATATACTCTCAGTCCGCTCAATCTGATAACCTTGAGAGCCTTCGGCTGAAGCACGTATCCGATTTCAAGGTTTTTGAGACGGAGGAAGCTTCCGGATTTGAGCCACCATGTGCTCGGCTCCTTGTTTATACTGTTGCCATATCCCAAGTGGAGTCTCGGAGAGAATACGTCCTCACTCGGATTTTCAGTAGTCCAGCGGTCTCTGAATGCTGTACGGACATTACCTTTCTCAGCTCCCCAGTTGAACGGCCAGAAAGTGCTGTTGCCTTCTGCAAGAAGGATTGACGTATTCGCGACTCCGGAGAAGAAGATGCTGGCATATATGCCTTTCCACTCTGCATTGAGACCGAAACCGTAGTTGATTTCAGGTGTCTTGTAAGGATGTCCTATTCCCCTGACCTTGTCATTCGAGTCTATGATTCCGTCACCGTTCATATCCACATATTTGATATCTCCAGGGCCGACAAGACCACCGAGGGCCACTGAAGGCAGACCGGGACGAAGTTCATAATGAGGAGTTCCGTTGGAATTCTGTGTTACGATGAAGTCATCCTCAGTATAGAGACGCTCAGCTATATACACAAGATGCTCGTTGATACGGGTTCCTGTCACTCTCTGGTATTCCTCAGTAGGAGTAAGCTCGTCGATTTCAAGCACCTTGTTGCGTGCAAAGGTGAATGTTCCGCGTGCGCTCAGTTTCCAGTCTCCGAACCTTCTGGACATATCGATGCTTGCATCGACTCCCTGGTTCATTACCTTACCGTAGTTCTGCCAAGGCTTCTCGTGGAAACCGGCATATCCCGGAATAGTATTTCTCTGGAGAAGGATGGATGAACGCATATTGTAGAAATAGTCAGCCTGGATCTGGATGCTCCTGTCGAAGAAGTTGAGGTCCACACCGACATTGCTCTTGTCCTCGATCTCCCATCCGAGAGTCGTATTGACAAACTGCTTGTCATAGATACCTGCTCCAAGGCCGTTTACCGCACCGTTGCTTCCGATTCCCTGGTTGAACGTATGACCGTTCTCAGCGAAAGTCGCCCTGTAAAGGAAACGGCTTGTACCTGTGTCATCATTACCTGTACGTCCCACGGAAGCACGTATCTTCGCTCCGCTAAGAACTCTCTTGAGAGCCTCAGGGTAGAAGCTTTCATTGGAAAGTATATAGCTGACACCGACTGCAGGGAAGAAACCGAAACGGTTCTTTGCGGCAAATGTCTCACTACCCGTATAACCGAAGTTGGCCTCGATGAAATAACGGTTGTCATATCCGTATGTAACACGTCCTACTATACCCTGTTTTCTGAAAGTATAGACATCGTTGTCTTTCTGTACCTCTTTCTGGTTGTAGAGGAGCATTGCACCTACAGCGTGCTTTCCGGCAAACACATTGTTGTATTGGAGGGCTGCTTCGATATAGATTGTCCTTTTGTAGGAGCTGCCGGTAAACTGAACCGCCTGAACGTCAGGAGAACCTGCTACTACCTGGTTCATAATCAGTTCACCGGTTTCAGGATTACGTCCGGTAGCGTGATATTTCGACGGGCTGTAGTTACGGAGCTTTGACACTCCCATATCAGCGTCGAATCCGACTGAAGCCCTTGCGCTAAGACCGGAGGTTATGAACTTGAGGTCCTGGTTGATACTTACCTTGGACTGGATCTTCGTATTGTGATCCCTTCTGTAACCCTGCTGGTAAAGCATATAATAAGGGTTACGGTTGTTTCCGTCTGTCTCCTTCTCGTATGTAGCCACGCTTCCGTCGCTGTAGACCATAGGGAAAAGATGAGGAGGAGTATGCAGCATAAACACGAACACATCGTCCGGACTGCGGTTGGCCGTCCTTCTCATAGTGTACTGTCCTGCAAGGTCTATACTGAGCTGTGTAGTCTTTGTGACCTTGAGGTCAATGTTGCTTCGCAGGTTGAAACGGTCAAATGAGAAGTTGCTGTTGTATTTGGACTCAGGGTTCTTCTTGAACACTCCGTCCTTCTGCTGGTAACCTCCGGTTACGAAATATTTTGCGTTCTCGGCACCTCCACGGAAGCTGAGAGTATATCTCTGGCCGTGGATTGTCCTTGCGATAAGGTCTGTCCACTGTGAGTTCGGATAGAGATCAGGGTCCGCATTGGTCCTGTACAGATCAATAAGCTCGTCTGAATATTTCTTGTCCATACCGTCATTCCAGGCAGCCTCGTTGGCAAGTTCCATATATTCCGCAGAAGATACGAACTCAGGAATTCTCATAGGAGCCGAAATGTTCTGCTCCACACGGAGAGTTACCTTCGGCTTTGAAATCTGACCGCGTTTTGTAGTCACGAGAATCACACCGTTGGCACCTTCCGCACCGTACATTGCTGTAGCGGCAGCATCTTTGAGAAGGCTGAACGACTCGATCTCGTCAGCATCAAGGTCACTGAGGGAACGCGGAACGCCGTCCACAAGCACGAGAGGGCTTGTACCTCCCTTGAATGAGCTGACACCACGGATCCAGAATTCTGCATCGTCACGTCCCGGCTCGGAATTACGCTGTACCGCGATAAGACCAGGGAGCTGTCCCTGAAGGCTTCCGCCGACGTTTGTTGATGTTACCTTGATATTGTCCGCAGAGATGGTTGAAAGGGAGCTGACCACCGCCTGACGTTTCTGCGCACCGTATGCGACGACCACAGCCTCCTCGAACATCTGCGCATCGACAGCAAGGGATACGTTCAAAGTGTTGTTGCTGGCTTTGGGAGCGACTATCTTTTCAAGATAACCGATAAAGCTGAATGTAAGCTGATCCTTCGGGTTGATATCTATGACATACATACCGTCAAGGTTGGTGGTAGTTCCCACCGATGTTCCCTTGATATATACGTATGCACCAATCAGAGGATCACCATTTTCATCTGTCACAGTACCGGTGATACGACGTTTGCCGGCACTGTCATCCTGTGCAAAGACAGTGCTCATACCTACCGATACAAACATTGCTACAAGCACCAGAAATCTGCAAATTTCTTTCATTTGATGTTTAGTTTAGTGATAAATAGTGTTATTCAGATAAACCGGCAGAATCCGGTTCGGTCTTTTTCTTCAAATCCGTGAGAGCAAATGCGCACCACAGCATTCCGGCCTGTCCGTGAGTGTCTCCGACAAGCCTCTTACGGTTTTCATACCAGCTTTTGCTGTTCTGCGCACCTGTACCTTCGCAGACCTCGCGTATGTCATAGTTCGGTCTCAGGTAGGAATTCAGCTGCTTCCAGGCTCTGCGGGATGCTGTACCGTATATCAGCTCATCAAGCCAGCCGTTGGCCACTCCCTGGATAAAGGCGTATGCGAACATGGCAGAACCTGATGTCTCCGTCCACATGGTTCCATAGTCAACCAGCTGCGCCCAGAGGCCGTCCGACTTCTGGTATTTGAGAAGGGATGACATCATAGAGATGTATTTGTTCATAAGGACATTACGGTCCTCTGCATATTCATCCCTGCCGGCAAGGATGCGGAGCATTTCCGTCATACCTACAGCCATCCAGCCGTTGCCGCGCGCCCAGTAGAACTTTGCGGAAGGCGAATGATAGTACAGGCCTTTGTCTCCTGGAAGTTCATCAAGGTAAAGACGCATCTCGTGTACGGCACGGTCAAGATAAACCTTGTTGCCTGAAGCGAAATATGCCTGCACCTGAAGAGCCGTAATCATGAACATATCGTCAATCCACAGACGGGTCTGCCAGGAATAGCCCCTGTCGGCATAGCTTTTCCATCTGTCATAGTCACTCTTGCTCATTTTGAACAGAGTGCCGGTCTTGTTGTACTCCGGACTGTTGAAACGTGAATTGAACCCTTCTATGTCGAAGAACTCCCACTGGCTGTCCGCATACTGGAGACCGAATTTGAGATATGATTCCTTGGTCTCGTGGAATGTCACCCCGCTGTAGGCAGGGTCATCCATTATGGAAGCGATATGAAGCGCGATGGCTCCGAAGATATAGTAGTCCACCCTGTTGGACTCGTGTCTCCAGAGAAGGTCCGTGACAAGAGGATTTCCATTCGCCTGCTTGGACACTCCGGTTATGACATCGTTGTATTTGTCCACAAGCTGCTGGATAACATCAGTATCTCCAGCCGCTTCAGCATACCAGAACGCACCGAGATATGCGCATACGTCAGGATAGGTGACAAATGAACTCGGGCTCTTGTCTATGCTCCCCCAATTCGAGTTCGGGATTTCGACAAAGCGCTCTGACAGATGCCTGCCGACAACAATAGGGTCGACAGACGGCTTGTCAGACCAGTCAGTCAGATTCCAGGCATCGATCTCACCTTCGGACCCGCCTGTGTTCCAGTTACCTCCGGGTGCAGGATATTCCTTTTCGGGTGTACACCCGAAAAGGAATATCACACCAGCTGCAACCGCTGTTATTTTTCTATAAACCGATGTCATAATAGCCTATTTGACTTTATAAGGCTTCACGTCAGAGGCAAGTGCGTAGCAGCACCAGATAAGAGCAGCCTGTCCGTGAAGGTCTCCGGTAAGACGCCTGCGGTTCTGATACCAGGAGAAATCATTTTTAGCTCCGGTTCCTTCGCATACATTACGCAGGTCATAGCTTTCATTGAGATAGGACAGAAGTCTGATATATCCCTTGCGCGCAGCCTCGCCATAGACTTTCTTGTCAAGCCAGCCGTTCTTCACGCCTACTATCATAGCGTATGTGAACATAGCGGTACATGAAGTTTCTTTCCATGAGTTCGGATCATCTATGATCTGATGCCACATTCCGTCAAAATCCTGATAACGGAGAAGAGTCTCCATCATAAGCTTGTACTCTTTCTCGATACGAGGGCGGTATTCGCTGTCCTTAGGCATCAGTCTGAGCATCTCGGCCATACCTACAGCCATCCAGCCGTCTCCACGGCCCCAGAAGAAAGGAGTGCCTGTGTGATGATAGAAAAGTCCGTTCGGACGCTGTATCTTGTCAAGGTACAGCACCATCTCCTTGGCTGCCCTGTCAATATATTTCCTGTCTCCGGTGACGTGATATGCCTGAGCCTGAAGTTCAGTAATCATGAACATATCGTCCACCCAGAGGCGTGTCTGCCATGAGTAGTCTTTCTCCTGCCATCCTCTCTGCTCCTCTGTAGGCTTCGCAGGCATAACCCACTGGCCGTCTGCATACTTCATTCCGAGGTCAAAGTATTTCTGCTCGGGCACATTCTTGTAGATCTCAAGAGGAACTGCTCCGAACACATAGAAGTCAACAACATTGTGAGCTTTCGGGAACATCTCCGGCTGGAGGCTCTTCTGAGTTGTGAAAAGCGGCTCAAAACGCTCAACAAGCCTGTTGTACAGATCCGCATTGCCTGTAGACTGCGCAAACCAGAGCGAGCCGAGCCAGGCGCAAACATCAGGATAGGTGATGAGTTTTACTTCATATTTTGAGTTGATGTCACCCCAATGCGAGTGCGGAGTGTCAAGATAGTGCTCAACAAGCTTGAGACCTATTTCTTCCGGCTGGCTTCCTTCCGGGAAGTTTTTGAGGTCATAGCTTTTCTGTGCAAACATCACAGATGACAATGCAAGTGCAATTAGAAATAATGTGATTTTTTTCATACTTATATAATAGGGTATAATAATGTTTATCTGATTTCACTCAGGCAGACAAGCCTTCCGCTAAAGAGGCTCTCCAGAAGGGACCTCTATCTCCTCCCAGTATCCTACAGGAGTACCGAAATTCGGAGTGCCGTCTTCATTCCAGGTGAACTTCTGGATGAAGCAGTCCCTGTTGTCCCATCCGTTTTCCTTATATCTCTTCACGTGATAGACAATCCAGTCTTCCGTTCCGTCAGGAGACTTGGTGAAAGTGTTGTGGCCCACACCATGCACACCTCCGATTTCATCCCTGTTGTTAGGATTGTCGTTCTTGCTGACATTGTCGCATCTCCAGAAGACATAGTTCTTTGATTTTGTCCAGTTGTCCGGATTCATAGGATCAGCATTCATATCCAGCATAATCCAGCTGAGATTATACTTCGATGTCCAGGATCCGTTGGAAGAATATACGACGAACAGTTTGCCGGCCTTTTCATTGATGATTACCGAAGGGCCTTCATTGATGGAGCTGTCCCATTTCTCCCAAGGCATATCAGGCCTTGATATTTCGACACGATTGGAATTTATTGTCCACGGATTCTCCATAGTGGCGATATAGATCCTCTGCTTTCCGTCTGTATGCGAGACATTTCCGGACCACACCGCATAACGCTGACCGTTGAGCTCGAACGTAGTCATATCTATCGCATAGATGGCATTGTCGACAGTGGCCTTGATTCCGGGAACATACTCGTCTCCCGTATAGATCATACCCATATCTTCCCAGGTTCCGGTAGTAGGGTCCTCCGCCCTGTTGCGAATGACACCTGTCCTCTGGGTGTGATAATCGCTGCCATACTTGTCCTTGCTCTCACTTGAAGGCCAGCCTGCAGCATAATAGATATACCACACACCGTCAATTCTGAACATCTCAGGAGCCCAGAGATTGGCCCTGTTCCAAACAGGAACGGATCCCGACTGTTTGGGCAGGTGCCATACCTCCTTTGTCCCTCCGAGATTGGTAAGCTTGTTGGACTTACCGAGATTCACACCGCTGCCATTTGATTTGACAGCATAATAATAAACGGCCCCGTTACCGTGGTCCTCCCTCCAGACATAAGGGTCCGGCATAGGTCGGAAAATAGGATTCCGGAAGGTACGGCTTGTCTGCTTGACGCTGACTCTGGCAGGAATTGTCCCCTCTGCCGAAATTCTGACCGTACCCGTCCTCGGATCCCCCGGGATATACACACCACTGTCATCCTTACCTTTATAGTTTTCCTCATAGCTTATGACAATACTCATATTGCCTTTACCCTCGGTCCGGCTTACTTTAAGCCAAGGCGTCTGGGCAGTAACCGTCCAGGAAGTATTGGATGAGACATACACTTCAAATGAACCTGAAGCACAGTTCACCGTCTTCTCACTGACGCTTACTTTAACAAAAGGATTTTTAGTTCCCTCCGGACTTGCGTTGCCGCAATCAACGAACAGGAATATTGCTGCCATAAAGGCAAGAATGTAATACAACTTTTTCATTTCCGATTAGTGTTATCAATTGTCGTTTTCAGTATTGCAAACAAACAAAATCAAAACAACAACGGATGGAAATTTTATGACAAATAGTATCACTTTTCTACACGGCATTTTTAAATTTCAACATTCCTGAATTTCACCCCAAATAGACGAATTTCGCCACATTTTTGACAAGTTTTATTTTTGATATCTTATGTCAGAAAATTTGCATCGGTTTCAGATATTTTTTTATTCCTTTGGCAGAAAGTCCACAAAATCACACACATAGCAACCATTTATATTATTATAACACAATGAAAAAAATAGCATTTATCGTTTTGTCGGCCATAGCATTCGCCGCTGTAGGCTGCAAAGAGAACGGATTGGTACCCGAAGAGGAAAAGCCAGTCCTCGTAGAGACTGTCACGCTTGACAAAACCATAGCGGACGGTTATACCCTGACAGAAGAGAAGACACTTGACATTTCAGAAATGGTGTCCGTCACTCCGAAGGAGGCAACAGATCTTGACAGAATATACTCATCATCCGACGAGGCTGTCGCTGTCATCAGCGAAGAGGGTGTCATCACCGCAGTAAAAGAAGGTTCTTCAGTAATTTCCATTACAGTCGGATCCAGAGGTAAAAAAGCGGAGTTCACACTCACTGTTGAAAAGAATATAATAGCTGTCGAAAGCATAAAGTTCGACGACGAGATCAAAGACGGGATCGAGCTCATAATCGGCGACAAGAAAGACATCGGCCCGCTCGTCAGCGTCCTTCCTGAAAATGCGACAAACAAAGGCGTGTCATTCAGCTCTGACAAAGAAGAGATCGCATCCATAACTCCAGAGGGAGAGATTGAGGCGAAAGCCATCGGAGAGGCTACCATTACTGTGACCGCGGACGGAGACAAAACCGGCAGCATAAAGGTGACCGTACTTCCGGTACCTGTAACAGAAATCACATCCATCAAATTCAACGAGACTTCAGTAGAGTATGAACTGGAAAAGACAACAGGTGCCATTGACCTGATGAGCATGCTCGAGATAACACCTGCAGACCAGACTGAAGGAATCGTGTTCACATCATCCGACGAGGAGACCGTATCCGTAGACGAATCAGGAAAAATGACCGTGAAGAAGCTCGGAAAAGACGTGACTGTAACAGTCGCAGCCAAGGATCACAGTGAAATATCCGCAGAACTCAAAGTCAGCGCGTACAAATTCGCTTCACAGGATCTTCCACGCCACAAAGGCGACGGCACATTGGAGCCTTCTGATGAAAGGGAATACCTTATGACTATGACCTGTTCACTTGAAAAGCTCCCTGCTATAGGCGGACGAAACAACAGTCTTCACGCAATGCTCGACGACAAACCTATCATCAAAAGGGTCGGGGCAGGAAGCGATGCAGCGGAAACCAATGGAACTGCATTCTGTTTCAATCAAATGAAGTCTACTTGGGAGGAAAGCGCCGCGACATCTTTTACAATTGATATGAAAGAGGCCAAGACTGTGGATTATTTCCGTGTGATGAACATAAGCACGGACAGGGATGACTGTCAGGTCAGAATCTGCGGATTCGACAAGATCGAAGGCAGCAACGACGGTGAGAACTTCGAGGAGATAGCACGTGATTTCGGATTTGAGAACTGTACTGCGCTCGGTACCACCAATGCTGACGGCAGACCGGAGTACAACCTTGAAACAGAGAATATACAGTTCCCTAAGACCCTTGAATACCGCTACCTCAGATTCTCGTTCTGGACACAGAAATATTTTGTAAGAAGAGTTGTCGGCGGAACACAGGGTGGGTCGGCACAGATCGCGGAGTTCTATCTCGGAAACTCCAAGACAAAGATTTACGCTGAATAGGGTAATAAAATCAGGAAAATCTTCTATTTGTCATCCCCTGGCAAAAGCACGAAACAAAGTGCCGTAGTCAAGGGATGACTGTTTAAATACAACAGAAAAATTTATGAACCGTATTATTTTGACACTTATCCTGTGCATACAGGCAATATCGCTTCCGGCGCAGGTAACAATTACAGGTGGCAGTTCAAGAAACTCTTTTCCTCTCGTCTCAGGCAGGAATACGGCCGCCGTCTGCTACGATGCGGATGACGCCATTACAGTAAAGACAGCGGCGGAGCTTTTTGCCTCCGACATACAGAAAGTTACAGGACAGGCTCCTGCCATAATCAGTTCACCGGCATCAGGGGAAAACATCAGGTATGCGGTGATCGCAGGAACGATCGGGGAAAGCGTATGGATCGATGAAATGATAGCAAAAGGAAAGATCAATGTATCTTCCATAAAAGGAGGCTGGGAGCAATATGCCGTCCGTCTGGTCAATAACCCGGCAAAAGGAATTAAAAAAGCCATCGTCATCGCAGGAAGCGACAGAAGGGGCACTGCATTCGGCCTTATGTCACTGAGCAGGACCATAGGAGTCAGCCCGTGGTACTGGTGGCTTGACGCGCCAGTACAGCCCCTCAGCAGTATCAACCTAACAGTCAACGACTTCGATTCAAAAACTCCTTCAGTAAAATACAGAGGGATATTCATAAACGATGAGGACTGGGGACTTCTACGGTGGTCGAAAAGAAACTTTGAGAAAGAACTCGGAAATATAGGTCCAAAGACATACGACAAGGTATGTGAACTGATTCTGCGTCTGCAGGCCAATATGCTCGCACCAGCAATGCACGAAGCCTCAACAGCTTTTTACCAGATTCCTGAAAACAAAGAAATCGCAGACAGGTATGGAGTAATGATCACGACCTCACATTGTGAGCCTCTGCAGCTGAACACGGCCAGCGAGTGGTCCAAGGAATACGGGGAATGGAACTACACTTCCAACAAAGCAAAAGTGGACAGCGTACTCAAAGCCCGCGTGCAGGACGCATCGCCATACGAAAATGTCTATACCCTTGCCCTCAGAGGACTTCACGACCGCGCGATGAGCGGTGACGAGGATATGGATTCCAGGAAAAAGACTATGCAGGAAGCACTGCTTGCACAGAGGCAGATCCTCGCTGATGTACTCGGAAAGAAAGCGGAAGACATACCTCAGGTATTCACTCCATACAAAGAAGTCCTTGATGTATTCAACAGAGGACTGATGCTTCCCGATGATGTCACAATCGTATGGCCTGATGACAACTACGGATATTTCAAACGTCTCAGCAGCCCTAAGGAGCAGCTGCGTTCCGGACGCTCCGGAGTATACTACCATTCTTCATACCTCGGACGTCCTCACGACTATCTCTGGATGAATACCACATCCCCTACAGTGATGTACGAAGAGCTCCGCAAGGCATACGACACGACTGCCGACAGGTTCTGGCTTCTTAATGCCGGAGATATCAAATCATGCGAATTCGCCGTGGATTTCTTTTTGGCAATGGCATACGACATAGATGCATTCGACTACGAGCGTGCAGCCTCATACAGGGCGGAATGGCTTGCAGAAATGCTCGGCCAGGAACATTATGAAGCTTTCCTTTCAATATTCGACGGATTCTATCATCAGGCATTCATCAGAAAGCCGGAGTTTATGGGATGGGGCTACCAGTGGACCACCGACAAACACGGCAACGAGCGCAACACTGATACCGATTTCTCATTCGCAAACTACCGTGAAGCCGAGCGTCGCCTTGCGGCCTACAGGACAATAGCGGACGAGACCGCTTCCGTAATGAAAAATCTTCCTGAAAGTCATCAGGCCTGCTTCTACGAAGCCGTCTATTATCCTGTAAAAGCGTGCGAACTTCTCAACAGGATGGTGCTTTCCGGACAGCAGAACCGCTGGTATTCAATCCAGAACAGGGCAGCGACCGATATGGCGGCGGAGACGGCACGTGTATGCCACGACAGTCTCCGAGTAATCACAGACGGCTACAACAAGCTTCTTGACGGCAAATGGGACCACATCATGACTATGGGGCAGGGTTTTGCCTCCTCATATTTCAAGATGCCGGCCCTCAGGACAACTTCTCTCGCAGAAACTCCGGCAATGGGAATAATGACAGAAAATGAAGGTTCGCTCAACGGCATTTCCAGCTATCATCTTCTTCCTGCATTCAATACGTATCTCAGAAGAAGCTATTATGTGGACATCTTCAACAAAGGCAAAGGAACTCTAAGCTGGACAGCTTCAGCTGACAAGGAGTGGATAAAACTCAGCAGAACTTCAGGCAGCACCGGCACAGAGGAAAGAATCGAAGTGTCCGTAGACTGGAATTCAGTACCTTGCGGAGAGCGCGTATCCGGAACAGTTTCGATAACAGACAAGTCTTCCGGCAATACAGAGCAGGTGCTGGTGTCCGTATTCAATCCCGCATCCCCTTCACTTGAAGAAATCAAAGGAATATACATCCAGGACAACGGCTGCATTTCCATAGACGCGGCAGGATATCACCGCAAGACAGAGAACAAGGACATAAAGATCATTGACATTCCTAATCTCGGAGTAGAGAACGCAGCGATACAGTTCGGCAACCCTGTCGCTCCGAAACAGAATACACGCCGCAGGGAAGTTCCGCTTGTAGAATACGATTTCTATACTTTCGAGCAAGGTTCCGTGGATGTGTACACATACGTCCTGCCGACTTTTGTACTCAGTGCCGACCGCGGATATGCCGGTCACGAGGCGACGAACCTTGAGACCCAATACGGTGTATGCATAGACGAAGGTCCTGTAATGAATCCGTCTACATCATCTATCGAATATGCACAGATATGGTATGAAAGCGTGCTGAAAAACTGCCGCGTCAACAAGACCACCCTGCATATAGACAAACCGGGAAAACATACGCTCAAGATTCTCTGCGGAGATGCTGGCACGGTAGTGCAGAAAATAGTAATGGACTTCGGAGGTATGAAACGTTCATATACAGGTCCTGTTCCTACCAGATCTGAATAGTTGATTGGGAAGGATGGTATCAATATTGTATATTTGCGTCCTGCTAAATTATATGATTATGAAAAGATACCTATCCTTCCTTATTGCAGGATGCGCAGTCGCATTCATCAGCAGCTGTTCCTGCAACCTCAAGACATCCACATTTGAAAGGGCACAGACAACAGCTCTTGCCGACGGCAGCGACGCTTCAATGACAATAGTGATAAGCTATGAGCTTCCTGACAGGAACAGAGAAATGTCAGAGGAGATCAACGAGAAAGTCCTCGGAAGCAAATACGGGAAAATGAATCAGTCAGATATACTTGACAATTATATAGATGACAGGACAGCAGAATATCGCGAGGCCAATCTCCCGCTCCTCAAGATGTCACAGGAAAGCGGAGAACCTTACGCGAGTCTCAATTGGGAAGAATATATAACAGGCTCATTCTCTCCTGAAAGCCACGGGACAGTGTCATATACCATTGAACGCTATGTCTACACGGGCGGAGCGCACGGAATGTCAAGCGAGACGGCAATCAACTTCAACAGAAGGACCGGAGAGGAAATAGATGAAGACGATTTTTTCACCGATGGCAGCGAAAGCCAGCTTTCCTCACTCCTTACACAAAAGGCTTCTGAATATATGAAGAACAGCGGCAACGGCAGTCTGTTTGTAGACAAGGTGGAGCCGAACGACAATTTCAGAGTATCGGATGAGGGGGTAACCTACATCTACAACCCTTACGAGATTGCTCCTTATTCCTCAGGAATAATCAAGCTTACTCTCAAATGGTCAGAGATTGAAAACATACTGAAATAACACAGTCGTCTTTTCTTTATTGCCAACATAGAGTCTATGCCTGTAGCCATTGGCGGTCCTCCCCACTACGTGGGTCCCCTCCCTTTTCGGGAGCCAACGCCGCCAATGGCTACAGGCATATATTGATCCTTTCTTGGGATAAAAACGAATAATAGGGGTTGACTGAATGTCAGTCAACCCCTATTATTCATTTACAGTATGTACCAGGCTATTCCGGCCTTGAGGATGATGCGCCGGAATCCGATATCCTTACTGATTTGGCGTTCTTTCCGTATATGACAGTAGACGCACCGGATATTGAACCGCTTATGCTACCGGTACAGTCAACACAAACCCGGCTCGCACCGGAAACGGACACCTCAATATCATCAGAAGATACCCTTGAACTCCGGGATGAAATACTGGATGCACCAGATGCCTCAACAGACATTCTGTCTGCATATCCGCAGATATTCAGCGACGATGCTCCAGAAGCATCCACCAGCAGCTTTTCCGTCTCGATTTCGGCATCAATCTTCGATGCACCGGACAGTGACAGCTCAAAAGACGGAGCATATATCTTCTCCGAAGCCTTGAATGATGACGCGCCTGACAGGTCAATCCACCTCAGGTCACCGGAAACAGGAAGCACGACCTTTATATGCCCGATATTTCTGAAATGATTCTGCCTCACTTTAAGTTCAAGTATATTCCCTGTCCTTTTTACATCAATATAAGGAAGTATATCCCTGTCTGCTGTTATTTCCATCATATCCGCATCGGAAGAATACTCAACGGAGATTGCCGATGATACATTCAACACCTGGTAGTCAGTCTTGATGGACTCCACGCGGACGTCTTCCACTCCGGACAGCATTTCAGAGCACTCGCTTGCTCCGCAGCAGATCAAAACCACCGCCAAGGCAGCAACAAAAATTTTTCTCATGACATCAATAATTTTAATCTACAATATTCGTCCATTAGACTCCAAATACATAGAAAATGTTGCAAATCTTATTTACTTTGTCAAGCCCAATTTTTCCATCAGAGCCTCAGGCTGAGGATCATGCCCACGGAAATTCCTGTAGATTACAGCAGCATCCTCTGAACCTCCTTTTGAAAGAATATTCTCCCTGAACGAATCAGCCACTTCCCTGTTGAAAATACCTTTCTCCTTGAAAAGCGAGAAAGCATCCGCCTCAAGCACTTCAGCCCATTTGTAGGAATAGTACCCTGCTGAATATCCGCCGGAGAAAATATGTCCGAAAGCCGGAGAAATCGCAGTTCCGGCAACGGTCGGCATCACAGCATACGGAGCAAGAGTCTTCTGCTCAAACTCCACGGTTCCTTCCTTTGGAAGTGATTCCAACGAATGCCAAGCCATATCAAGCACTCCGAAATGAAGCTGGCGCACCTGCATATAACCTGACTGGAAATTCTTGGCTGCAACTATTTTCTCTATAAGTTCCGCAGGTATCACCTCGCCTGTCTGATAGTTCTTAGCAAAAGAATTGAGGTATTCAGGTTCAAACGCCCAGTTCTCCATAATCTGCGAAGGCAGCTCCACGAAATCACGAGCTACGCTTGTACCGGTCTGGGACGGATAACGTCCTTCAGCCAATATCCCGTGCAGAGCGTGTCCGAACTCGTGAAGGAAAGTTGTCAGCTCATCGTGAGTAATCAGAGACGGCTCATTGGCAGTCGGCTTGGTAAAGTTGGTAACAATGCTGATGAGAGGCCTCTCCTCAACACCGTTTCTGATACTCTGGCCACGGAATTCTGTCATCCATGCTCCGCTTCTCTTGCTTGCTCTCGGGAAGAAGTCCGCATAGAACAATGCCAGATGGCTTCCGTCAGCATCCTTCACTTCATATACTTTGACATCCTTATGATATACAGGCACATCTGACCTCTCCTGGAAAGTAATCCCATACAGCCTGTTCGCAAGACCGAACACAGCATCAATACAGTTCTCAAGTCTGAAATAAGGTTTAAGCAGCTCCTCATTGAGTGAATATTCAGCTTCCTTATATTTTTCAGACCAGAAACTGAAGTCCCACGGCATCAGTTCATTGCCTTCAAATCCGTTTTTCCTGGCATAATCATATACGTCAGCCACATCCTTCTTTGCAAACGGAACAGACGGCACGAGAAGTCCCTCAATAAATTTTTCTACAGTCTCCGGATTCTTGGCCATACGCTCCTCAAGAGCATAGTCAGCATACGTCTCATACCCGAGAAGCTTCGCGATCCTTATCCTGAGGTCAACGATTTTCTTTACAATCTCAGTATTGTCAAATTCGCCACCGACAGCCTTGGAACCGTGTCCCTTATACATTTTTTCACGGAGTTCCCTTACACTGCTGGATTTCATAAACGGGCCATAGCTCGGATAGTCAAGGGTATATACCCAGCCTTCCAGCCCTCTCTCCTTCGCCGTCTCGGCACCCATCGCCACGACATACTGCGGAAGACCTGCAAGGTCCTTCTCGTCAGTGATATGCAATGAGAACGCGTTTGAGGCTGCCAGCGCATTCTTCTGGAATTCCAGCGTAAGCAGAGAAAGTTCCTCGGAATATTTGCTGTAGGTCATCTTGTCCTCATCGGACAGATTAGCTCCGTTGCGTGAGAATGATTTATATGTATCTTCAAGGAGTGTCATCTGATCTTTCTCCAGACCAAGTTCATTCCTTTTTTCATAAACTGCCTTCACCCTGCGGAAGAGGTCAATGTTCAGTGAAACATACATGGAATACTCGGTCATAAGCGGCGATATCTCCTCTGCTATAGCCTGGAGTTCATCGCTCGTATCAGCCTCGTTGAGATTGTAGAATATGGCAGCGACCCTGTTCAATGTCCTTCCGCTATATTCCATAGCCTCGATCGTATTTTCAAATGTAGGCTCCTCAGGATTGGCCACTATGGCATCGATTTCAGCTTTGGCCTCCTCTATTCCCGCCTTGAATGCAGGCAGATAATGTTCATTTCTGATTTTGTCAAACTGCGGAGCACCGTATGGAAGCGGAGACTCCGTCAAAAGTGGATTTTCCATTTTGCAAGATGTAATAATGGCAAGCGCGAGACCTGCCGCAACAATCATTTTTTTCATAATGTAATTTTTTCCGAATGAGATTATATTTCTTTTGAAGAAATATCCTGCAAATTTAATGAAACATTTTCATATTCCATCAGAGTCTTGCGAAGCATAGAATATCTTGCAATCGAAACCTTTGACGACATCACCGTGACGCTGATGTCAAAACATCCGTATTCATCGTGTCTTCTGGTCTTATGATACGAAGTCACATAGTCAAAGTTGAACCCGAGATGCCGCAGCTCCATCACGCTTAAAGAAGTGGTATGATGCTTCAGCAGGTTCTCCAGTATACCGTGGTTCTTCTCCAGAGCATTGATGATTTTCATCTTTATGGCTCTCGCCCCTCTCGCCTTGCGGTTATTGAATCTGTTTTTGCAGGATACGCAGCAGAACTTCCTGTCCTGCCTCCCATATTCTATGGCATCACCGCATTCGAGACACCTTGCCGTATGCTGCTTTATCTCATATCCCATAGCCAGTTTTTCTCCAAATATCCGACACCCCGGGCAAACAATCAACAGGACGGATATGATTTATATGTTTTTTAAGATAATTTACATTTTTTACGGACGGCCATAAAAGACAAAATTTATTTTGCAGTAACCGTATCAGCGCAAAAAAGACAACAAATGCCCAAAATGCAGAAAAACAAGACAGGAGAAGAGTCCGGCATAATCCAGGGGGAAGTTTTTTTGCTTTACTTTGCCCCTGTCCCGCAGTGCGCACGTAATGATGTGGGGAAGACAAACTATTAAAGAAAATTCTTATGGAACAATTGAACAGAATCGAATTGAGGGGAAACATCGGAAACATACGTGTATCCAATGTAGGACAGGGAAAAGTCGCAAGGTTTTCACTTGCCACCAATTATCTCTACACAAAAGACGGCGAGGCTGTGGTCGAGACCACCTGGCACAACATCGTAGCCTGGGAGGGCAAGGGCATTCCGGAGCTTGACAAGCTCGAGAAAGGCAGCCGGGTATATGTGACAGGCAGGGTGCGCCAGTCGAAATATACAGGAAACGACGGTTTGGAGAAACAAAGTTATGAAGTTCTTGCCAGCAAGCTAAATATTGAGCAACCAAGCACTTACGAAAAATAAAAAATTGAATTTTCCGATATTTTTCCGGTCATTCTGTATGTACTTCCGGTGATATTACACAAAACACATTTGACTAATTGAGATTCTGGATATATCTTTGCGCCCGAATATAATTATGGTTAGTTAATTTAGATGATTTGATTTATGGAAATCAACGGTAATTTCAACAATGGTACGTGGGCAGAAAGAATAGACGTATCTGACTTTGTTTACAGAAACATCACTCCTTATGAGGGGGATGCGTCTTTTCTGACCGGAGCTTCGGAAAGGACAAAAAGGCTTTGGGCCAAATGCCTCGAGGCACTTGCTGAAGAGAAGGAAAACGGAGGTGTCCGTTCAATAGACAACAAGACAATTTCGACAATCACATCCCACGCGGCAGGATATATAGCCAAAGAGGATGAACTTATAGTAGGACTTCAGACTGACGAGCTGTTGAGAAGAGCCATCAAACCTTTCGGGGGATGGCACGTGGTGGAGAAAGCCTGCAAAGAGAACGGAGTGGAGCTGGATCCTGAAGTCAAGAAGATATTTACGCACTACCGCAAGACACACAACGACGGAGTGTTCGATGTATATACTGAAGAAATCAGACGTTTCAGGTCTCTCGGATTCCTTACCGGTCTTCCTGACAACTACTCCCGCGGACGTATAATCGGAGACTACAGAAGGCTTGCCCTGTATGGTGCAGACAGCCTGATAGAGGCAAAGAAAAATGATCTGCACCACCTTACAGGTCCGATGACAGAGCACAGGATCAGACTGCGCGAAGAGGTTGCCGAGCAGATCAAGGCTCTCGAGGAGATAAAAATCCTCGGTACATCATACGGACTTGAGCTCAACAGGCCAGCACACAATGCGCAGGAAGCCGTACAGTGGGTATATATGGCATATCTCGCAGCTGTCAAAGAGCAGGACGGAGCAGCCATGTCTCTCGGAAACGTATCATCTTTCCTTGACATCTACATCCAGTATGACCTTGACCATAATGTAATCGACGAGACATTCGCACAGGAGCTTATCGACCAGTTCGTAATGAAGCTAAGAATGGTAAGGCACCTCAGAATGAGCTCATACAACGACATCTTCGCAGGAGACCCTACATGGGTAACAGAGTCCATAGGAGGAAGGTTCAATGACGGAAAGGTAAAGGTCACCAGGACTTCATTCCGTTTCCTCCAGACCCTCTACAACCTCGGACCTGCACCGGAGCCTAACATGACAGTGCTCTGGAGCCCAGAGCTTCCGGAAGGATTCAAGGAATTCTGTGCAAAGGTATCAATCGACACAAGCTCAGTACAGTATGAGAACGACGACCTTATGCGCGACGTGCGTGGAGGGGATGACTACGGTATCGCCTGCTGCGTTTCATACCAGGCTATCGGAAAGGCTATCCAGTTCTTCGGCGCAAGGGCCAACCTCGCAAAAGCCCTACTTCTCGCGATAAACGGAGGAAGATGTGAAAACACAGGCACGCTTATGGTCGAGGGCATCAAGCCGCTCAAAGGAGACGTTCTTGATTTCGAGGAAGTAATGTCAAACTACAGACAGGTTATCCACGAAGTGGCGAGAGTCTACAACGAGGCGATGAACATCATCCACTATATGCACGACAAATATGACTATGAAAGGTCACAGATGGCTCTCATCGACACCGATCCGTCAATAAATCTTGCATACGGACTTGCCGGACTTTCAATTGCGGCCGACTCCCTGTCAGCGATCAAATTCGCCAAGGTTACAGCACACCGCAATGCAGACGGTCTTACAGACGGATTTGAAATCGAAGGCGAATACCCTTGCTTCGGAAACGACGACAACAAGGTGGATGACATAGCAAAGGAAATCGTAAAATATTTCAGCTCGGAGCTCCACAAGCTCCCTGTCTACAAGAACGCTATGCCTACCCTCTCTCTCCTTACCATCACATCCAACGTGATGTACGGAAGGAAGACCGGCGCTACACCTGACGGAAGGGCAAAAGGAGTGGCATTCGCACCGGGAGCGAACCCGATGCACGGAAGGGACTGCCACGGAGCCATAGCTTCATTGAGCTCTGTCGCGAAACTGGATTACAACGATGCTATGGACGGTATCAGCAACACATTCTCTATCGTACCTAAGTCTCTCGGCCCTACAGAAGACGAGCGCATTGAAAATCTTGTGACAATCCTTGACGGATACTTCATCAAAAAGGCACACCATATCAATGTGAATGTCCTCAACAGGGAGATGCTTGAAGATGCTATGGAGCATCCTGAGAACTATCCGCAGCTGACGATCAGGGTTTCCGGATACGCAGTGAACTTCGTGAAACTCAGCCGTGAGCACCAGCTTGAAGTTATTGCCAGAACATTCCATCAGAGTATGTAATGAGCATAATAAAAGTACATTCTTACGAAAGTCTTGGAACATACGACGGACCGGGTCTCCGGCTCGTCGTATTTCTTCAAGGATGCCCCTTCAGATGTCTTTATTGTGCCAATCCGGATACTATCAGTTTTGAAGGAGGCACACCGACAGACCACAATGAGATCCTGCAGAAAGCGTTGAGCGAAAAGCCGTTTTTCGGCAAACGCGGAGGGATAACATTCTCGGGAGGAGAGCCGACGGCACAGGCCGAAGCGCTGGTTCCGCTGTTCAGATCCCTGAAAGACAACGGGATCCATATCTGCATAGATTCAAACGGAGGAATCTGGAACAGTAATGTAGAGACACTGCTGTCTCTTGCGGACCTGGTACTTCTCGACATCAAGGAATTCAACCCGGAACGCCACAAGTCTCTGACAGGATGTGACAACTCCAGGACACTCCGTACAGCCGCCTGGCTGGAAGAGCACAACAAGCCGTTCTGGCTCAGATATGTACTTGTGCCGGGATACAGCGATTTCGAAGAAGATATAAGGGCACTATGCGCACATTTCAAGGACTACAGGATGATACAGAAACTTGAAATACTGCCATATCACACCTTAGGCTCACACAAGTACGAGTCGCTCGGCAAGGAGTACGCGCTGAAAGATGTTCCGCTGAACACTCCGGAGCAGCTTGAACGCACAAAATCAATATTTGAAGAATATTTCGACTGCGTATCCCTGAATTAGATTTTTAGTCAGGAAGCTGTCTGAAATTTTGTCATTATAAATTTTATGAAGTATTTTTGACTGTAAATCTATATGTCTATGGGCAAAAAAGTTGCATTGGTCCTTTCAAGCGGCGGTCCGAGGGGATTCGCATATATAGGGGCCATAGAAGAGCTTGAAAGCAGAGGTTATGAAATAACATCAGTAGCAGGTACATCCATTGGTTCTCTTATCGGAGGCATATATGCTGCCGGAAAACTTCAGGAAGTCAAACAGTGGCTGTTTGACCTTGACGCCTGGAAAGTATTCACTCTTATGGACCTTTCCATAAGTTTCAGCCATATAGTCAAGGGTGACAAGGTCATCGAGGCACTCAAAGGAATAGTCCCCGACATAGATATTGAAAACCTGAAGATCCCTTACAAGGCGATCGCCACGGATTTCTACACAGGCGAAGAAGTCATATTCGACAAAGGCAACCTGTGGCAGGCCATAAGGGCATCCATTTCAATACCTTCCCTTTTCCGTCCGGTGCAGATGGGAGGCCGCACCCTGATTGACGGAGGGATAGCTAATGTAATTCCCCTCAACAGGGTAAAAAGAACGGAAGGTGACATACTCGTGGCGTTTGACGTCAACTCCATAGACATTGATAAAATCAACAGGATCGTTGCCGACGATTCGTGGGAGCAGAACCACCTGTCAGACCCGGACAAGGCATATCATACGGTGCTTGGAAGAACATTCTCGCTGATGAACCATTCGAATACGCGCCTTGCCCTTAATATGAATCCGCCTGACGTACTCGCCGTCATGCCTTTTGACACTTTCGGGGCAATACCGGACTACGCAAAGGCACGTGAAATATCAGCGATGGGCAGGGAGCTTATGAAAGAAGCACTCGACAGATACGAGGGCGGACAGCAACCGATATTATAAACAAAATCCGTCTGACAGACGCCAAACACCATAATTTATGCTTAGAAAAGTCAGAATCATCTTTGCGGCAGTATTTTTCTTTTTCATCACAATGCTGTTTCTTGATTTCACAGGAACGATACATTCCTGGATAGGATGGATGGCAAGAATTCAGTTTATTCCTGCCGTACTTGCCCTGAACGCCGGTGTGGTCGCCGCACTTGTAATACTGACTCTTCTGCTTGGAAGGGTCTACTGCTCTGTCATCTGCCCTATGGGAGTGTTCCAGGACATCATCTCCTGGGGCCACGGAAAGACCAAAAGGAAAAACAGGTTCAGATTTTCATATTCTCCGGCAAAGGACTGGCTGAGATACGGATTCCTTGTGCTGTTCATTGTCTCCCTTGTTGCCGGAATAGGATCAGTCGCCGCCCTGCTGGCACCATACAGTTCATACGGAAGAATAGCAAGCAACCTTTTCGCGCCTGTATACGCGGCAGGGAACAACGTCCTTGCCTATTTTGCAGAAAGGCTGGACAGCTACGCATTCTACTCGACCGAGGTGTGGATAAAAAGCATACCGACATTCATTATCGCGCTGCTGACATTCGCCGTCATATTCTATCTTTCGTGGAAAAACGGAAGGACATACTGCAATACTGTCTGTCCGGTGGGCACCATTCTCGGATTCGTGTCAAGATATTCTTTCTTCAAGCCGGTAATCGACACGGAAAAATGCCGCAACTGCGGACTTTGCGGAAGACAGTGCAAGGCTTCCTGCATCAATATGAAAGAGCACGAGATTGACTACAGCAGATGCGTGGTATGTATGGACTGCCTTGAAGCCTGCAATGAAGGCGCGATAAGCTACAGGTTCTCGCTTCCGTGGAAAAGGAAAGCAGAGGAAGGAAGCACAAATGAGGGAAAAGGGTATGCAGAGAATGACGGCAGAAGGGCATTTATCACTGCCGCAGCATTGGTGACATCCGCCGCAGCCCTGAAATCCCAGGAGATCAAAAGGGACGGAGGACTCGCTCCTGTCATAGGAAAGAAAGATCCGGAAAGAGGCACGGCCCTGACTCCGGCCGGTTCGTCAGGCCACAGGCATTTCTACCAGCACTGTACAGCCTGCCAGCTCTGCGTTTCAGCCTGCCCTTACGGTGTCCTGAGACCGTCCACGGCACTTGATACGCTTATGCAGCCTGAAATGTCATACGAAAGGGGATATTGCCGTCCAGGATGTACAAAATGTTCTGAAATATGTCCTGCCGGAGCGATAAGGAAAATCAGCAGGGAGGAGAAATCGTCCATCCAGATAGGTCACGCTGTCGTAAATCTTGATATGTGCATAGTCAACAGGGATGATGTCCAGTGCGGCAACTGCGCACGCCATTGTCCGGCAGGAGCCATATCAATGATACCACTGGATCCTGACAACAAGAAGTCCAGAAAGATTCCTGTAGTTGATCCGGAGAGATGCATAGGATGCGGAGCATGTGAAAACCTCTGTCCTTCAAGACCGTTGAGCGCGATACACGTGGAGGGTCACGAGATGCACAGGACAATATAAGATTCTACAGGCTGAAACACAGGTCAATACCGATAACAAACTAAAGATTCCATCTATGAAAGATATAAACAGGAGAGATTTTCTGAAGATAGCAGGAATGGAGGCGGTAAGCCTCGGCGCGATAGCGACGGGCTGCTCCCCGAGGGGAGCGTCATCAGACACGCCTGCCGAAGGCGGCGGTCAGATGACATACCGCCTCAATCCGACCACCGGGGACAAAGTTTCAATCCTCGGCTACGGATGTATGCGCTGGCCGACCAAAGAGACAGCGGATCCGGATGGAAACAACATTGACCAGGATGCAGTCAACCGTCTCGTCGATTATGCCATCGCGCACGGTGTCAACTATTTCGACACGTCACCACAGTACTGCAAAGGATTCTCCGAGCGTGCCACAGGTATAGCCCTGAGCAGACATCCGAGAGACAAATACTTCATCGCCACCAAACTTTCCAATTTTGACGAAAGGGAATGGAGCCTTGAAGCGTCCGTAGCGATGTACCACAACTCACTGAAATATCTTCAGACCGACTATATAGATTATATGCTTCTGCACGGAGTCGGGATGGGAGGAATGGAGACCCTCAATGCCAGATATATAGACAACGGGCTTCTTGACTTCCTTATGAAGGAAAGGGAAGCCGGAAGGATACGCAACATCGGATTTTCATACCACGGTGACGTGAAGGTATTTGACTGGCTTCTTGAGAACAACGACAAATACCACTGGGATTTCGCGCAGATACAGCTCAACTACATTGACTGGAAACACGCGAAACGCATCAAGCCGAAGAACACAAACGCAGAATATCTCTACAACGAGCTGCAGAAACGTGGTATCCCTTCAGTGATCATGGAGCCGCTTCTCGGAGGAAGGCTTGCAAAGGTACCGGTACATATCGCGAACAGGCTGCAGCAGAGAGAGCCGTCCCAAAGCATCGCTTCCTGGGCATTCAGGTTTGCCGGAAGTCTCCCGGGAGTCCTTACATGTCTGAGCGGAATGACCTATATGGAACATCTTCAGGACAACCTCAAGACATACTCACCTCTCCAGACACTTACTGAGGAGGAAAACCGCTTCCTCATCGAGACGGCGGAACTGATGATGAACTACCCTACCGTCCCTTGCAACGACTGCAAATACTGTATGCCTTGCCCGTACGGAATCGACATACCGGCAATACTTCTGCACTACAACAAATGTCTCAATGAAGATACCATACCGCAGGATGCACAGGACAAGGACTACAGGAAGAACAGGAGGGCATACCTCGTCGGCTACGACAGGGCAGTACCGAAAGTACGGCAGGCAGACCACTGTATAGGATGCGGACAGTGCGTACACCATTGTCCTCAGGGCATAAACATTCCGCAGCAGCTGCACAGGATCGGGAAGTACATAGACAAGCTCCGCGATTCCGAATAGTGTCATTCCATTTCAATCTTGGAGACTTTTTCATTGCGGTATGCCTTCGGAGTACATCCGTATTTTGCTGAAAAACATTTGAAGAACGTCCCCCTGTTGGCAAATCCTGCCTTATAGATGATCTCGTCTATGGTAAGTTTTGTCGTCGTGAGGAGCTGCTCGGCTTTCACAAGCCTGTATTCCTTGATGATCTCCGCAGGACTCTGACAACCGAGACCTTCCAGACGGCGGTAGAGGTTTCTTATGCTCAGTCCCATTTTTTCCGCTATGAATTTTGTGGAAATCTTGGTGTCCGTCAGGTTCTCATTGATGATTTTCACCATATCATCGATGAACTTCTTGTCCTCGTGATGAAGGATCTGCCCGTCCGCCACCTCATAGGCACTTATCGGAGAGTTATAATACTCTTTGAGAGAACGGTTGCGTTTGAGAAGCTGGTCCACTACAGCCTTTAGATATTCCACATTGAACGGAATCGCAAGACAGATGTCGGCACCGGATTCGACTCCTTTGAGCCTTTCGTCAATCTGCTGTACGGACGACAGAAGCACTACCGGGATATGGGAAGTCAGCTTGCTGTCCTTTATATGCCTGATGATCGCCTGATATTCCGACTTTTCCGAAAGAGCATCACAGATCACGATGTCAGGGTGCATCTGTTTCAGCATATTCTCCATATCACTGAAATTGTCCGGCATCGTGACATTGTAATCCGATGAAAATATATCCGCAACGAAACACATGATTTCAGTATTCTCATTCACCACGAAAATCGCAGGGCGGCCTTTTTCAAAAGGATATTTCTTCTTGCCTGAGGCCGGTGCGGCAAATGCCAGCGTGCTCTCCATAGACACAATCGCCTCCGGCTGGGCCACATCAGATGACGAGACCTGAAGATAAGGTATCCTCACTGCAAATGTCGTAAGGGCATTGGGAGTGCTGTCCACGATAATCTCACCGTTCATACCCGTAACTATATTGTGGCATACTGCAAGCCTGAGGTCTCCGGAAAAAGAAAGACCCCGCTCGCTTTTTCGCTCAAAATAATCCAGAGCCTTGTTCCTGTCAAATATGGCGGCTATATCGTCAGAGTTTACCCCCGCGCTGTCATTGGATATGGAAATATTGAGATTTTCATCCTTCTTGTATATGGTCACTGAAACCATACCGTTCAGAGGAGTATGGTTGAATGCGTTCGACATCAGTGTTTCAAGAATCATCGTCAGTCCTTTCTGGTCCACCGGCCATATCAGATTGTCAGGCACATCAAGACAATGCCTGATCATCTTCTTTTCCGCATAGTCCTCATAGCTGTCCATAAGTCTTTTTGCAATGTCCGTCACGGATACAAGCTCGATCTTCTCGCTGCCTCCGCTCTCATCGCCACCTTCCCTGAACTTATGAAGCATATAGACAAGATTATGCAGCTTGGAGACATTCTTGCTGATGGTCTGCGCATACCCCAGTATATAGTCATCCGCCCCGGGATAGTTCACAATCTGCTCGCAAGGCGCGGATATCATAGTCAGAGGCATAGAGAACTCCTGTGTGATATTGGAAAAGAAATTCATCTTTGACTCATATATTTCCTCCTTTTTCCTCGTCTCGAAGGCCTGCATACGCTCATTTTTGCGCCTGCGGTATCTTATAACCAAAGACACGGCAACTCCTGCGATCATACACAGCACGGCCAACGCGTACAGAACCATAGCCGCCGAAGAAGCATAGAACGGAGGCTTGAGCCACAAAGGCATAGAATATACTGGACTTTCATATCCTGTAAGATTGTTGCGGTAGCGGACGTCTATGCTGTATTTCCCATAAGGCAGCCCCGACAGCGACAATACCGGAGAAGTCTCGGTCCATTCATCGTTCCTGCCCCCCGTCCTGCTGAAATATGAATAGTTGCTCCCGTTGACATAATCAAGAGCGAGTATCGACACCGAATGCAATGTCCTGTCCGGATCTATGACAAGCCCTCCCCTGCCGGACATGAATTCATTGATGCTGTATGACCCGTCACTCAGACGCACATCACGGAACATGACAGGAGGATTGAGCGTGCCTTCTTCATATTCGGTATTCCTTATTGCGACAATGCCATTGATCCCGCCGAAGAACAGGGTCCCGGAATCCTCATCATTGAATGCGGCCCCGTCGCTGTACTCAACCGTGCCCAAACCGTATGAATATCCATAGTTCACGATATTGCCGGAAGACGGGGAAAATTGTGAAACTCCACTGTTTGTACTCAGATAAAGCCTGCCTTCCGTATCTTCAAGTATGCAATGCACAGTACCGACAACCCCTGTCGCAGAAAGCCTGTCCCTGTAAAGGCTTATCAGTCCCGCACTTGTCCCGAACCATATACGTCCGTCTTCTGACTTATGTATGTCAAAGACATCGTTCGCCCCGGAACGGTCTCCGTCGTCAAATGTGAATACATCGTATTTACCGGAAGGAATATCATATCTGACCGCTCCATAGCCTCTGTTTCCGAACCAGATTGTAGAATCATCCTCCCTGCACATAGAAAAGAAGAAACGCTCCGCCTCAAGTCCACCGTCAAAAACGATACGCTCCACTTCACGTATGGAAGGACCGGAATTCCAGTCCAATATGATTTTGAAGATGCCCTCTCCGACAGAAGCCGCATACAGCGTATCCGCAGAAACCTCACACAGGGAATGTATATATCTGAGATTCTCCGGACCACGGATGCTGTGTATCCTTCCGTCAGAGTAGGAATAATAGTTGAGACCTGCACCGTCACCCGCTATCCATATTATATCCCTGGAACTTTCAGCAAATGCATATATCGAATTTTCCAGAAGTTCGCTGTTGGAGGACATATACTGCACCGTATTGTTCATACGGTACTGCTTCTGGTCATAGAATCTGTTGATTTTCAATATCCCTTCGCCTTTGGTGGCAATCCACAGCGCGCCTGTCCTGTCCACGAAAAGCGACCTTACGGGTTTGGAAAGGCTATACGGAAGCTTGTCGAATGTAACGGAACTGAAAGACACCTGATTCTTCGTATCCTGATAAAGCCCCTGTCCGTCGGTTCCTATCCAGACAATATCCTGACGCATATCTTTCAGCAGAGACATTACTCCGCAATGTATGTCCATCCTTTCCCTCCGGAATCTTTCCTTGTCGTACGTAATGCTTTTCAGCCTTATACACCCGTTGGTCGAGAATGATACGATATAATCCGCCCCGTCCGAAATTACGCCAGACACATATCCGCGTTCCGCTATCTCGCGTGACATATCGCTTATATATGAACAATGGCCGTCGGAGGTATCGAATTCGTACATAATACCCTTGTCGTCAATAAGGAAAATCCTTTCCCCGACAAATGTATACTGCAATTTTCCTGGAAAAAAATGTTCAGACGGGGTTCCGACAGAGACTATTCCTCCTGCCTGGCCGAATATCACCGGATATCTGAAGACGCCTTTCCGGGAAAAAATCCAGAAACAGTCATTGTCATCTATGAAGCCGTCGATATAATCGGAATAGCTTATATCCGGACAGGCATCCATCGCGACGAAATCCCTGGCTTCCGGATCATAGGTGCTCCACTGACCGTCACTCCCCACCACTATGACTTCATCCCTGTTTCTTGCGGCTATCCTGTACATTCCACGGAATTTCTGATGCTTTTCCACTCCGTATGTCTGTGGATTGAAAAGGTCGAGACCATAGTTTGTACGTATCCAGAACAAAGAATCCCTCGTCACGGCAATCTCTTCTATAAGATTGCCCGAAAGATATGAATCCCCGGTGTCGTCACGCTGAAAAACATACATTCTATTCCCGTCCCACATATTGAGCCCGTCACAGGTTCCGAGCCATACAAAACCGTTACTATCCTGTGCCAGAGCCTGTACGGCATTGTTTGAGATGCCTTCTCTGCTTGACACCTGTCTGAGATTTCCCGCCGGAGACACGACTGCCGCACAAAACGAGACAAAAAGAAGTACGATTTTCCTCATAACCACAATAAGCATTACCGCCGGCAAATATACCTCCGTTTTGGCATATTTTCATACTATTAATTCATTTATATAAACTTGTTTTTATTTTATTATGGGTAATTTTGACATCAGAACGACAAAACTCATCATATAATGAAAACCTATTTGTTACCAATGATGGCTACACTGACAGGAGCTGCTGTTTCACTCCTGTCCTGCAGCGTAAACAGACCTGAAGGCATAACCAGGGCAGAATCAACACTTGACTCGATCTATGTGCATTACGGAGTAGACGGGACCTGTCTGCTCAGGGAGAACTTCCCTTCAGCACCGGAATACAAAGCCACATATCTGGCATCTGAAGAGCAGGCACTGCCGAACCCTTATTCATATCTGTGGCCGTTCTCCGGAACTCTTTCAGCAGCCGGAGCGATACTTGAATCGGACAAAGGCTTCATTGAAGTAATTGACGGAAGAATCCTTCCCGGACTGTATGAATACCACGACACTTCAAGGCAGCCGTATGCCTATGCTTCATATATAAGTTCTGCTCCTGTGTCTGACAGATTCTATGACGACAACGTATGGCTCGGAATAGATTTCTGCGACATATACGAGGCAACCGGAGACAGAAAATATCTTGAACAGGCGGAAAGCATCTGGAAATTCATAGAAAGCGGTACCGATGATGTCCTCGGGGGAGGCATCTACTGGTGCGAGCAGAAAAAGACATCAAAGAACACCTGCTCCAATGCACCGGGGACCGTATATGCCCTGAAACTTTACAAAGCCACGGGAGACACAGGATACCTTGAACAGGCACAGGCCCTGTACGATTGGACAAAAGACAGTCTTATGGACCGGGAAGACCATCTTTATTTTGATAATATCGGCATAAACGGCAATATCGGAAAAGCGAAATTCGCATACAACAGCGGCCAGATGGTACAGGCAGGCGCGCTCCTTTATGAAATAACCGGAAATGAAGAATACCTGACAGACGCACGGCTTACGGCAGACTCCTGCCTCGGATACTTTTTCCACGAGTTCACAGGAGATGACGGAAAGACATTCCGTCTTATAAACAAAGGCAATGTCTGGTTCTCGGCAGTTATGGTAAGAGGTTTTGTCGAACTGTTCAGACTTACCGGAGACACTGACTATATAAATGACATCATATCTTCGCTCGACTACGCCTGGAACCACGCCAGAGATGAACACGGTCTGTTTGAAGAGGATTTCTCCGGAAAAGCCAAAAACAAACGCAAATGGCTCCTGACACAGGCTGCAATGGCTGAAATGTTTGCCCGTACCGCAGACCTTAAGACAAAATAATTTTCACTATATTTGTCCTGGAGGACATATATGACGCTCTGGTCTCGGCATAATCAAAGCAAACTTTGCTTCTGCTCTCGACTTTCACTATATTTGGAATTTCAAAAATAATCAAACACAAAAATATTTAAGAATGAATAGTTTATTATGTATCTGCCTTACTGCGGTCATATCAGGGGCCGCAGCCACATCTGCAACGCAGCCTTGTACACTGCCGGAAGCAGAACAGATGGTTTCTGCCGCGGACAACACACGCGCGGAAGTGAACAAGACAAAACTTTACGCAAAGACCAACCGTCCGGCAAAGAAAAACCGTCTTTTCACATCTGAAGCTGTTGAGTCCGAAATAGGACGTGTAAAAGGAATCCTGACCAACAGGAAACTCGGATGGATGTTCGAGAACTGTTTTCCTAACACTCTTGACACCACTGTCCGCTACCGCAAAGACGATAACGGCAAAGATGACACAGTAGTATATACAGGTGACATTCACGCAATGTGGCTACGCGATTCAGGAGCACAGGTATGGCCGTATGTACAGCTGGCAAATGAGGATGAACATCTTAAGGCTATGCTTGCAGGAACAATCCGCCGCCAGTTCAAATGTATAGAACTTGACCCTTACGCCAACGCATTCCTCGATCCGTATGATCCGAACCCGGACCACCATTGGATGTCTGACGGTACAAAGATGCGTCCTGAACTGCACGAGCGCAAATGGGAAATCGACTCTCTCTGCTATCCGCTCAGACTTGCATATCACTATTGGAAAGTGACAGGAGACGCTTCCGTGTTCGATGAGCATTGGCTTGCGGCGATAGACAATATCCTCCGTACATTCAAGGAGCAGCAGCGTAAAGAAGATGTAGGCCCTTATACATTCCTGCGTGTGACAGACCGTCAGCTTGACACAGTATGCAACCAGGGGAAAGGCAATCCTGTAAATCCTGTAGGACTTATCGCTTCCGTGTTCCGTCCGTCTGATGATGCCACAACATTCCTTTTCCTCGTCCCTTCCAACTTCTTCGCGGTCTCATCCCTGCGCAAAGCGGCTGAAATCCTTACAGAAGTCAACGGAGACAGCGTAAAGGCTGAAGAATGTCTTGCACTCGCTTCTGAAGTGGAGACTGCACTGAAGAAATACGCTACATACAACCATCCTGAGTTCGGCACAATCTACGCCTTTGAGGTGGACGGATTCGGCAACCGTTTCCTTATGGATGATGCCAACGTGCCAAGCCTGCTTGCTATGCCATATCTCGGTGATGTGGACGTAAATGATCCTATCTACCAGAATACACGCAGATTCGTATGGAGCGAATCAAATCCATACTTCTTCAAAGGAACTGCCGGAGAAGGCATCGGAGGACCTCATATCGGCTATGATATGGTATGGCCTATGAGCATTATGATGAAGGCATTCACATCACAGGATGACCAGGAAATCAAAAAATGCATCGAAATGCTGATGACAACCGACGCCGGTACAGGATTTATGCACGAGTCTTTCAACAAAGACAATCCTGAGGACTTCACACGTTCATGGTTCGCATGGCAGAATACCCTGTTCGGAGAGCTGATACTGAAGCTTGTGAATGAAGGCAAAGTTGACCTGCTCAATTCTATAACTGTAGAATAGACAATATCAATAAAATCAACGAGGGTGGATTCTAATTGGTTCTAACTTAGAATTCACCCTTTCTTGTTTTCCTGTGTGGCCCACTATGGTGGGTCCCTGCAATATATTGTATATCAAGCGATTGCAAAACAGTATATCTTATATAGGCAATACTGTTTTATAACTTATTGAATCCCACTGCATTGCAGAGACCCACCTAGTGGCGAGCAGACACCACGGCAAAAGGCACAATCCGTATGCTTTGCGACTCCGGTACGGAAAAGCAACAGTGATTGCACATTAATCCGGGAAAAGTGTCACAAAACAAAACGTGGGATGATATTGCTATCACCCCACGTCCAGTGTTATATATCGAGAAAATTATTTGTTATTCTCTCTGCGTCCGCCACGGCCTCCACGACGACGCTCGCCGCCACGGCCTCCACGGCTGTTCTGACCGCCCTGTGCCTGATTTGCAGCGATTCCGGCGTTAGGAGAAAGATCTTTCTTTCCGTAAACCTCACCGTTGCAGATCCAAACTTTGATACCGAGGACACCTACTTTGGTATGAGCCTCTGCAAGAGCGTAGTCAATGTCTGCGCGGAATGTATGAAGAGGAGTACGTCCCTCTTTGAACATCTCGCTTCTTGCCATTTCAGCACCGCCGAGACGACCGCTGATCTGAACTTTGATACCCTCTGCACCTACTCTCATAGTAGTAGCCACAGCCATCTTGATAGCTCTTCTGTAGGAAACACGTCCCTCGATCTGACGAGCGATGCTGTCTGCTACGATGTGAGCGTCAACCTCAGGTTTCTTAACCTCGAAGATGTTAATCTGAACATCTTTCTTGGTCACATTCTTCAACTCCTCTTTGAGCTTGTCAACCTCTGCTCCGCCTTTTCCGATGATGACACCCGGACGTGCAGCATGAATAGTCACTGTGATGAGTTTAAGAGTTCTCTCGATGACGATCTTTGAAAGGCTTGCCTTTGCAAGACGGTTTACGAGATATTTACGGATTTCATAGTCCTCCGCAATCTTCTCTGCATAGTTACCACCACACCAGTTAGAGTCCCAACCACGGGTGATACCGATTCTGTTGCTGATAGGGTTAGTTTTCTGTCCCATAATTTATTCCTCCACTGTTGTTGGTTTCTTTACATCGAGGATAATGGTAATATGGTTGGAACGCTTGCGGATCCTGCCGGCCCTACCCTGAGGACAAGGACGGATTCTCTTGAGCGTACGACCTTCATTGACCATAAGGGTCTTGATGTACACATTACCGTTATCCAACTCTTTTGTGCTGTCCGGATTCTTTGCTTCCCAGTTTGCAATCGCACTGCGGAGAACCTTTGAAAGGCTTTCTGATGCGTGCTTCTTTGAGAATTTAAGGATATCCAAAGCTTTATTCACCTCTACGCCTCTGATGATGTCAGCGACAAGACGCATTTTGCGGGGTGAAGTAGGTACGTCATTCAGCTTAGCGATAGCTGTCTGCTTCTTTATCTCTTTCAGCCTCTCGGCCATCTGTCTTTTACGAGCTCCCATAAATAAAAATTCATTTTAAATTATTTACGATTGCCCGAATGGCCTTATAAAGTACTTGTTGGCGA
>VSOK01000089.1 GCA_009774765.1 Bacteroidales bacterium | reverse complement strand
TTCCTTATGAGGGCGTATGGAAAAGAACCGCGCTTTCTTCGCATTTCAGTACATTCTATTCAGACCGCTACTTGACCACATTGCGCCTCAAGACATTGCACGACCGTCTGGAGGGGATTCCGTACGAACATATAATAATATTGGCGAATACGGATACTTACGGTGGAGGTGGAATCTACAATTCCTATACATTGACCACGGCCCATCATCCCTTGTTCCGTCCTGTGGTAGTGCACGAATTCGGGCATAGTTTTGGTGCCCTGGCGGATGAATATTTTTACGATGACCAGTATGTCGAATATTATTATTCTGACGCTGAACCCTGGGAGCAGAATATAACCACTCTCTTTGATTTCGGCTCCAAATGGAAGGATATGCTGCCAGCAGGGACTTCTGTCCCGACTCCGGCCGTATCTGACAATGCAGACCGTGTCGGGGTCTATGAAGGTGCCGGCTACCAGTCCAAAGGAGTCTACAGGGGATATATGGACTGCCGTATGAAAACCAATTCATACCCGTCATTCTGTCCTGTATGTCGAAGAGCCGTTTCCCGTATCATTGAATTCTATACCCTTGCCTTGTAATCTATTGGTTATCAGATATATACAAAACAGTATGCCGTTTAAACGGCATACTGTTTTGCAAATGCCTTACACTCAATGATTTATGGGGGTAAAAAGAGGACTGGCTAATATTTTAGCCAGTCCCCATCGTTTGATATATAGAGTGGGGTCCTTGCGGACCTTGAGTGCTTGTGGTTACTCTATGGTCTGTCCCGTCGGGATATATTACCTGTCAAGCGATTTGAAAAAGCTGTGCAGATTTCTCATCCTGAGTGATTTGACAATAAAGATTCCTCCCATTATGATAAGGGCGATGCCTGTAAGTATGACAACTGCCGATGTGCCGAAGCTGAAAGGGTTGATGAGAATCAGGATGGAAAGAATGAGGAGAATGACGCCTCCTGCGAGAGGCCAGCCGTATCCTTTGACATTGAATGCTTCAAGGTCGCTGCCGAAGCCGATGATCATAAAGCTGTGGTACAGAAGATATACGCCAAGGATGATCGGAAGGATGATTGCCGTAACACCGATATTGCAGCACAGCAATATACCGATAATCATATCGATGATTCCTCCTACGATAGTATAGCTTCGTATCGCGAAGAAATTATGGCTTGTGATGGCTATGATCAGTTCTGCGAGTCCTGTGATGAGCATCATGATTCCGAACATCATGCTTAAGGTAATGTAACTCTCCACGGGGTTGACGAAAACGACTATTCCTCCGATGATCAGAAGCAATCCTGCAATAAGAAGCATCCACCAGTTCTTTACTGTCTTGCTGGCACCTGATGCCAATCTTTCAACAAAATATTCCATAATAAATAATTTTTAAAAGTTCAACGTGCGGCTATATGACAATTAGTGTGCTAAACTGTAAATATTGAAACGACAAAAAGCTATGATTTCCTGATTTTTATTGTATATTGCAATGAATTAACCTTTTAACCGGAAAGTATATGAAAAATTATGTCTTTTGGGCAATTTTTCTTGCCTTCGCTTTGATCTCTTGTACTTCAAATGAATTTTATGAGGTCAATATTTCACAGAATGCGAATCTTTGTAAAAAAACCTCCGGTACCATCCCTCTTGAAACCGCACTGGCTACTTTGGACAATTTCATAGGAATATCAGGGACAAAAGCTGACGGGGGCAAACGTATCGCAAGCGTGAGCAATTACTACCGTCCGGCCAATCTTCTCACCAAATCATCCGATGCGGAGCCTGAAGACAGTCCCGATGCCTATCTTGTGAATTTTGAAGAAGGAGGATTTGCCGTTCTTGGAGCGAATACATCTGTACCTGATATTGTTACAGTCTTTGAAATGGGATGTATAAAAGACGATCTTACAGTTGTTTTGAACTTGCCGTTCGAAAGACTTTCCGATTATGACCCTTCAGAGGAAGATGAAGTTTTGGATAACTTCTATTGCGAGGAAGATGATGACTATTATTGTGCAGATCCCAGAATTGATACGTTGGTGACAAATTTGATTTTCAATGGCCTCACTCCAAGCGAGGAATTTGCCGGTTATGGCATCGGTAACGGGGAAAATGACGATACTGACGGTATTGAAGAAGAAAATGATCAAAACCAGGGTCATATTGTCGACGGAGTATATGATATCGGTGTCCAGGTGGGCGAAATAGAAACTCCCCGTGAAGTTCGTGACTTGGATGATGATGGCAGAACCTTTCTTGATGTCCCGCGCGAGAGAGGGACACCGAAACAGACACATACGACAAGAGAACCGATGCTGAAGATTTCATGGGGGCAAACATACTATGAGGTCCCTGGGACAAAGGAAAGAATTAATTACAATTCATACTGCAAACGAAACAAAGGAAATGAAGCTTATGCTGGCTGCTCGGTAGTGGCTATGGCTATGATTGTGGCGACCAACGAGTTCCCGCAGTCATTGATTTTGAATAATCGCAAGGTTGACTATGAGTTGATGACAGATGGTCTTCCGTATCCTAAAACGAGCCAAGGAGTGGAAGATATGAATCTTATTATAGGAAGCATATTCAATAATGTTAATAAGAGAGCCACTAAAAATTATACACTTGTGACTCCGGAGCAGATAAAACGTATGTTTGAAAAGATGGGTTATACAAATGTGAAAAAGTGGAGCGATTCACGTTTTTCCGGCACATTGATCGCAGAGACAAGCTCTATGCTGGCAAGAAGGCTTCCGATATTCATCTCGGCCATTCCGGGGGGGAATCAGCAACTGGGAGAAGGGGCATTCCTGGGTTATTGACGGAGCGAAATATCTTGATGACTATTCTGACCAGTATCTTCTACATTTCAATTTCGGATGGTCTCAGAGCTGCAACGGCTATTTTTCATTAAGATCTCTCAATCCGTCAGAAGCTGTGGAGTATGACAACGATGGAATTGAAAATAACCTTGGCAATTATACATATTCCTGGCATTTCAGGATTATCACATACAGCAAAAAATCTACACTTTGTGAAAAGAGTTTCAATTTTTAATGATAAGTCTATGAAAAACATATTTTCTTTATTCGTCCTGGGTATGGCGTTATGTGTTGCAATGGCATCTTGTACTGTTATAGAAAAAGGTTATGTTACCCCTTCATTGGCTATATGCGATTACTCTGCACAGGAAATGTTTTTTGAGTCTGACCACCATATATATGAGATAAATGGTGCCGCAGTGGGAACCGGATCTTTGAAAGGGGACTTTTTTTATGTGGAAGTGG
>VSOK01000088.1 GCA_009774765.1 Bacteroidales bacterium | reverse complement strand
CATTCGAGATTCATGTGCGTCTCGTGGGCTCGGATTTGTGTATAAGAGACAGGTCCGATACGACATCGGTAGAGCATTCCATCCTGGGCGGTTACCGTCAGGACCGTTTCGGCACAATTGCGGTTATGGGACCAGCTGAAAATACAGAGCGTCTGACCGCATATCTGATGAAATGCGATCTTTTTGACAATGTTGACGGCAAGGTCATGAAGGACGGTCTTCCTGATTTTGCCGGGGAGATATTTGCCGCATACTATGATACGGTGAATGTCCCGTATCAGGATTTTTTCATAAATGGGAACGAAGAAGCGTTGAGGGAGCTTACTGTAAGGCATTCTGTAGCCGCTCTGGATTCACGCTGCTATGAAGGGACCTACAGCAGGGAGGCTTCCGTTGAAAAGTCTCCGTCAAAGATCGTGATATTTTCATCTCCTTTTTCAGAAGCAGGGATTGCCGATGCGGATTCTCTTTTCTCGATGTCAGGAGTCGGCCCGATATTGATTTCACCGGTGAAATCTCTTGTAGGCAAGGTCATACGGAAATATGACGAAGGTGCTATGATCGGAATCTGGGCTGAGAGCGATGTGCTTTCGTCCGGAGTATTCGCTTCTGCGTTCAGGGATTGTTCTTCAGACGGCAGGAGGGCGGCGGATTATGTGGGATTCAGTCCTGACATGAACAACAGGATGAAGGACTGTCTGATCCATTATCTTGAAATGTTTCTTGATTCAGGCAATGAGATGCCTTTGTCCGCCATTCTGATTGACGATTTTTCTTATCCGTATGATAAGAATGCCTTAAGTTCCGCTGTGGATTATATACGGAACTCGACAGATGACAAAATCGCTAAATACAGGACTCTGCTGTCGGATGATTTTGAGGTCATCGGCTGTATGGATGCTATAGCGGAATCCTGCTACCGTGTCCTGAGACGGAAGAATCTGTTTACCCATCGGATTGCCTATCCTCAGGCTGTGGAATATATGATTACGGGAACGCCAGGGCAGGGCGGCGAAATAAAGTATGTAGAATTAAGTCAGAAATATGTTCATCAGTAGTATATCAAAGGAACAGCTCGACCAGTTGGAGAACGCTTCTTTCCCGGGAAAAATCTATGTCGTGGATAAGGAAGGGCCGGAATTCAGCAGGGCTATAGCATATCTCAGACGCCAGAAGATATTGGGATTTGATACAGAGACACGCCCTTGCTTTTCTCCGTCCCAGCCGAGATATGGGGTCTCTCTGCTCCAGTTGTCAGGAGCAGGAAAGGCTTTTCTGTTCCGTATAAAGTCTTTGGGTATGCACAAGCGTCTTTGCTCTCTGCTTGCTGATCCTAAGATCATCAAGGTAGGGGCGGCTGTCCATGATGATATAAAAGGATTGCAGAAATACAATCATTTTACCCCGGCTTCTTTTGTGGATCTGCAGAAAATAGTCTGGGAATACGGGATAAGCGACAAAAGCGTCAAGAAGATGTCCGCGATAATTCTTGGATTCAAGATATCGAAGGCGCAGCAGCTTTCCAACTGGGAGGCGGAAGCCCTTTCCGAATCGCAGGAAAAATATGCGGCCACAGATGCGTGGGTATGCCGTGAAATGTATATAAGGCTGATGGATTCAGAGAAGAATCCTCTGCCTCAGGGGACTTGTGGCGGTCCTGTTGTTGAATAGCATTTAAAATGTTGCTTCATATATGATAAAGGTTATATTGAGAAAGGGCAGGGAAGAGTCTTTGCGTCGTTTTCATCCGTGGGTGTTTTCCGGTGCGATTGCTGAGATTCAGGGAGAACCTGCGGAGGGAGACATAGTAGGAGTATATGCCTGCGACGGATCGTTTTTGGCTGCCGGACATTATCAGATCGGCTCTATAGCTGTCAGGGTGTTGAGTTTTGATGAGAATGTGCTGAGTCCTGACTTTTGGGAAAAGATGCTTTCAAAGGCTTTGGATGTGAGAATAGCAGCCGGACTTGCCTTGCCTGAAGGAGCGGATGCTTCAGGAGTGCTTACAAATTGTTACAGACTTGTCCACGGTGAGGGGGATAATCTTCCAGGACTTATTATAGACTATTATGATGGAGTCTGTGTGATCCAGGCCCATTCTGTAGGAATGTTCCGTGCGAAAAAACAGATTTGTGAAGCCTTGAAGAAGGTCTATGGCGACAGTCTGAAGGCCGTGTATGACAAAAGTTCAGGGACGGCTCCATTCAAGGCCGGTCTTGAGCTGATTGACGGCTATCTCTACAGGAAGGAAGGATTTGTGGACGACAGGCAGGTCGTTATGGAAAACGGCCATAAGTTTATCGTGAATTGGACTGAAGGGCAGAAGACGGGATTTTTCTTGGACCAGAGGGAGAACAGGGCTCTTGTTGAGAGATATGCTGCAGGACGTAATGTGCTGAACCTGTTTTGTTATACTGGAGGTTTCTCAATATATGCTTTAGCTGCAGGGGCAGCCAGTGTAGATTCCGTGGACAGTTCCAGGAAGGCTATGAATCTTGTGGATGAGAACGTTGCGGTCAATGGTTTTGATTCTTCACGGCATAATTCCTTGTGCTGTGATGCTATAGATTATCTTCGTGATGTTCCGGAGGGAAAATACGATCTTATCATTGTGGATCCTCCTGCTTTCGCCAAGCATCGAGGTTCTCTCAGGAATGCGCTGAGGGCATATCAGCGGCTTAATGCGGCAGCCATTTCAAAGGTAGCGGCAGGCGGTCTGGTCTTTACATACAGCTGTTCACAGGTTGTGGACAAGGAAGCGTTTGCCCTTGCGGTCTTTTCTGCTGCTGCGCAATGCGGAAGAAGCGTGCGTATTCTGGACCGTCTCAATCAGCCTGCTGACCATTCCGTGAATATTTATCATCCGGAAGGTGAATACCTGAAGGGATTGCTTCTGTATGTCGAATAAGAAATTGTAAGTTTTGCAAAGCGTTGGTTTATAGATGGTTATTTGTTGGGTTCATTCGTTGTTAACGTATTGTAACAAAAATTTAATAAAAATAGAGCGTCAATAATTTGCCGGTAAAATAAAAATGCCTACCTTTGTAATCCGTTAGCAAGGTGCTTTGGCCGAGCGGTTAGGCACAGGTCTGCAAAACCTGCTACAGCAGTTCGATTCTGCTAGGCACCTCGACTTATTGGTTATTAGTTTTAGTGTTATTAATTATGTGGTTAGTATGAGGTGCCCCTCGTGAGAGGCGCGTCTCATTTGTTTTATATACCCCTGTCATTGTGATTCAATAGCTCGACTGTCAATTGTGGTATAATTGCCAAAAGTGGTTGGTAAAATCGTTGTATCTTGTTAATATCCTGCGACATATAGAAATTAGATGAAA
>VSOK01000087.1 GCA_009774765.1 Bacteroidales bacterium | reverse complement strand
CGGTGTCCTGGACCCTTTCCGGTTCTCCGGACAACAAATCGTGGAAAACACTTGATACACAGTCTGGTGTCGTCTTCTCGGAGAGGGGAGAGCTCAAGAAGTTTGAAATATCAAACACTACAGCCTATAAATATTACAGGCTGAAGATACGTGACAACAAAGGTTCAGAGAACACCCAGATAGCAGAATGGGGGCTTCAGGTGGCGGAAGGCACAGTGGAGTTCGTTGATATCAGGGACCGTCTTCCTGAACTGATGGCATTGGCCAGCGGATGGTCCAACAGTGATGTGACCCCGATGGGCAACAGGTTTGAAAAAGCCCGTGAAGCTACGGCAGATGATCTTGCCTGGCTTGCAAATGCTTCAGAGAATCCTCCGGTGGAGGCTGCCGGCATAGGAGGCAACTGGATATCATGTCCGGTGAATCTCTATCCGTATGGAAGTCCTGTTCCCGCTGATGTCAACCAGCACGCTATCGGAGACTGCTGTATGTGCGCCGTGTTCGCATCGCTTGCGTATATGCACCCTGACTTTATCAAAAATATCATCAAGGTAAACGGCAGTACATATAAGCTTACAATGTACAATCCTAAAGGCGAGCCTATTACGGTCGCTGTCAACAATGAGTTCATCTGTGACGGCAACGGCAACATCTCGCAGCTTTCAGGAAAGAACAATACGGCCTGCTGGTCTACGATTATGGAGAAGGCCCTTATGAAATATGAATATGTCTACAGGGTAGACTATCCTATAGGCGGTATCGGTACAGAATGGTCTGCGCCGCCTTTCACCGGATGCGGAGACAGTTTCGCTTTCTCTCCGGAGTCGCTTACTCCTGACCAGATGTCACGTGTGGCAAAGACTGTGGTGGATCTTGGATATATCGCCATCTGCGGTTTCAGACAAAACGACGTGATCGTGGATGATCCGTTCAAATCGGTTTCCGCACACGCATTTACTGTAATGTATCCTCAGAAGAGCGGTGCCCTGTTCGCCTGCAGGAATCCTTGGGGCGGTGCCGCAGGAAGCCCCGACGGCAAGGAAGACGGTGTGATGAACATCTGGAATGACGGCACCGTGCCTCAGCTGATAGATTTCCGTATAGTCTATCCTGGCAAGGCTTCAGACTTCCCTAAACGCGGTGTGGGACCATACACGCCTCCCAGTTTCAGCCAGCGCAGTTTTTGGCTGGCACCCAACCTCAGCTCTTTCTATGGGCTGGACAGCTTTGAATTATAATTACATAATACAATAACACTTTAATAGAAAAACTTATGAAAAGAATCTCTACAATCCTGATTGCGGCATTCTGCCTTGCCATCACAGGCTGCGGATTGTCCGACCCTTGGAAAGATTGGGAAAATTCAGGAGAACTTCCTGCAGACCGTCTTCTTCCTTCCGAACTCAAGGCTACGTTGTGTTCGGCTATGTGGTGGAAATTTGACTATGCGGACGAGACATTCTATTGGCAGTTCACTGAGGAGGGACAGGTGGAATCAAATTCTACCATTCTCCGTGACGTCGTGACTGCTTCTTACCATTTCGGATGGGACAACCCGCAGTCTGTAAAGCTTACGATTCCCGGAGGCGGACACATGGGGTATCTCACTTCCGGACAGGAGGAGACTCTTGTAGTCACATCATTCTCGGATGAGGAGATTGTTGCCACTACGCTTCTTACAGGCGAGACGGTGATTTTCACCCAGGCTACCCAGGCTGATGTAGACGCTATGGTTGCAGACAAGGCCGAGGAAGTAGCCAAAGTCGAGGCTGTGCAGAGAATCAAGGAATCCGGACTCTCTTCGGGAGCAGTCTATGCCGGCGGCAAGTTCGTAGCCCATTACTTCCTTGACCTGTCATCGGAGAAATATACTGTACGTTTTGACATTATTGACAACAATGTACTTTCGCATACTGCATCTGATGTCTCTGTTGATGTCAACAGCAGAGTCACTCTTGCAAAGCAGGTAAGCATCGCCGGACAGAATGTGTCTGCTATAGAAGTAAACGTTTCTTCGAAGACTGCTTCATTGGGAGGAAATCTTACGGCTTCGGCAAATGCAGAGTCAGGAGACTGGTTTGTAACCGGAGGATACAAGACATATCTTCTCAATCCGGGAAGCTCGAGAGGTACCGGATGTGAAGCTCTCTGGAAAGAGATAAGCGACAACTCCGGCAGATGGCATCAGATAGAAATCAGTGACCGTGCAGGACGTCCTCTCGTGTTCTGTCCTACAGGAAACGATTCATCAGGCGGATATTGCGGTATATATTACAACAACCTGGCTGTTTCTTCGCAGGAGAAGGATATTGTGACCTTCGGCGGAGGCTGGAGAGGAGCCTGGGTGTTCCTTGAGGATGACGCCAGCTGGTTTGAAAGGATTTATTCTGCATATCCTCTTCTCCACGGATTCCTGTCCGCTTCGGATGGAGTCATTGTGGTACAGGACGGTGATGTGAACACAAAAGGCTCCAAGATCTACCTTATGAGTCCGACCACGGACAATTGGATTATGGCCGACCGTGACAATTAATGTTTAAAGTATAGAATGGAACTGATATGAAAAAATTAGCTATTATATTGTCGGCCGCTGTTGCTGTCATACTGACCGGCTGCAAATATGAGGATCCTCTTGACAAGATGGGTACTCTTCCTCAGGACAGGATCACACCGTCTGGAGTGGAGGCAGTTCTGCTGTCTGTAGGCGACTGGAAAGTCAGCTATGACGGACATGACTATTATTTCTCCTTCACAGAAGGAGGTGCGGTCTCTTCTAACTCGGATTTTGACAAGATGAGCATGAAGGGCAGCTATGAGATGGGATGGAACGGCTTCCATGCAGTTACGCTTACTCTCAACAACGCAGGACATCTTGCATATTCATCTGCCGCAGAGACGGTATTCGTGATTGAAGACGGTGACTGGTCAGAGGATGAGATTTCCGCTACTGGAGCGGAGACTGATGCAGTATTTGTCTTTGTCCCTGCGACTGCGGAAGAAGTCAAGGCTATGGCCGACAAGGATCTGGCGATCGCCGCAAGACTTGAGGCCGTGCTGAAAATCCGTGAATCCGGCCTTACTTCAGGCGTAGTGTCATCCGGAAGCAACCTTGCCGCACACTGGTATCTGGATGTTACCGATGATGACGTGCAGACCATACGTCTTGACATTCTCTCGAACCGCGTGCTGTCACACAAGTCCATTAAAGTGGATATTGACAATGACGGGGTCACTTTCTCGGAGCCGGTTTCTATCGGAGGCAAGGATATCAAAGGGCTTCTGATCGACTTCTCCGCTCCTTCAGTGTCTGTGTCGGGGGGGGCAGACCGTTCTGCAAGCTTCGTGTTTGACG
>VSOK01000086.1 GCA_009774765.1 Bacteroidales bacterium | reverse complement strand
CGGCTGATTCTTCCCCGCTATGGTTAAGAAAGAACAGCATTTCTCCGGACGGCACCAAAATAGCGTTCAGCTACCATGGTGACATATATATAGTAGATGCAGACGGAGGAAAGGCGCAGCAGATTACCACAAACAGCGCATACGACACTGATCCCTTATGGACTCCTGACGGAAAAAACATAGTCTTCAGCTCATACAGGGAGAAGAGCAAAGATATTTTCATAACATCAGCGGAAGGAGGAAAGCCCAAAAGGCTAACTGATTTCCCAGGCAATGAGACTCCCCTGGCAATATTGGACAACGGTAAAATAGTATTTGCCGCCAATATACAGCAGGATGCTTCTTATGGAGATTTTCCCGGAAACAACCAGCTGTACACAATCAGTCAGGACGGAGAGAGACCGGAGATGGTCACTTCCCTTCCGATATCCTCATTGAGCATAAACGGTGACGGGTTTGTACTGTACGAAGACATCAAAGGGTATGAAGATCCGTTCAGGAAACATCATACGTCTTCCGTTACAAGAGACATCTGGCTCTACAGACCTTCAGAGGCAAAAACAGCCAAAGATGAGGCTGGCTTCTCAATAAACGGCAAAGGCACATTCACCAAGCTGTCAACATTTATCGGAGAAGACAGGAATCCTGTATTCGCGGCCGACGGAGACACGTTCTATTATCTGAGCGAGCAGGACGGGACATCAAACATATACAAAAGCAGCATTTCCGCACCGGACAAGTCAGAGCAGATAACATTTGAAAAGGGAAATCCGGTACGCTATATATCAATATCAGACAACGGTATCCTGTCTTATTCATTTGACGGAGAGCTCTACACCGTAAAAGAAGGAGAAAAACCGTCAAAAGTCAACGTCAGTATCATACGTGACGGAGTTGAGAGAGAGTTGAACAAGACTTCCTTCTCCAGCGGAGCAAGAGACCTTGCAGTATCACCGAACGGGAAAGAGATTGCAATAATACTCAGAGGAGACGTATATGTGACATCGGTAGACTACAATACGACCAAACGAATCACAAACACTCCAGAACAGGAGCGCGACCTCTGTTTCTCCAAAGACGGAAAAACATTGTACTACTCTTCCGAAAGAAACGGACATTGGGGCATCTACGCAACATCATTGTCAGAGAAAAAGGACAAATATTTCACATATACCATCAAAATGGAGGAAAAGCTTGTGACCGAACCTGGACAGACATGCTTCCAGCCATCGGTATCACCTGACGGGAAATCACTGGCCTTTCTCAGGAACAGGACTGAACTTGTCGTAAAGGACATCAAAAGCGGCAAAGAGAAATCCCTGCTTCCGGCAAGCAGCAACTATTCATACAGTGACGGTGACATTTCATTCGCCTGGAGTCCAGACAGCAGATATATCCTTAGCGACTACCAGGAAGGCGGAGGATGGAACAACAATGACATAGCTGTCATAGATGTGAAAAGCGGAGAAGTTACCGACCTCACGGAGAGCGGATACAGCGACAGCAATTTCAGATGGGCATTGAAAGGACACGCTATGACCTGGCAGTCAGACAGGGCAGGCTACAGAAGCCACGGCAGCTGGGGCGCACAGGAAGACATATATATAATGTTCTTTGACGGAAAGAAATACAGGGATTTCCAGAGAGACAAGGAAGATGACGAGATAGCACAGCTCCTTGCTGACGAAAAGGAAGCGAAGGAAGAGAAGAAAGACTCTGCCAAAGCGGAGAAAAAGGAAGAGAAGCTTGTACTCGATCTTGAAAACAGAAAAGACAGGATAATAAGGCTGACCGGTTTCTCAGGACACCTCGGAGACTACTATCTCACGCAGGACGGAAGCAAGCTATATTATGTTTCACGCCTTGAAAAAAGTATGGACCTGTGTATGCTTGATGTCAAGGAAGGCAACGTAAAAGTTGTCGCCAAAGGTGTATCAGGCTCCATATACCCATCTGACGACGACAAATATATGTTCATTCTTTCCGGCCGCGGGATTTCAAAAATATCTACAGCGAACGGCTCCTCCGAATCAATCTCATTTACGGGAGAATTCGACTACCGTCCAGCGCAGGAAAGGGAATATATATTCAACCACGTATGGAAACAGGTTGCGGAAAAATTCTATGATCCAAAGATACACGGAATCGACTGGGAAGGATACCGCACCACATACGCCAGGTTCCTGCCTTACATCAACAATAACTTTGACTTCCAGGAGCTTCTCTCCGAAATGCTGGGAGAACTTAACGGCTCACATACGGGAGCAAGATATTTCTACAGGTCAGGTCTTTCATTCGGAACCCTCGGAGTACTCTACGACAATGATTATGATGGAGACGGCCTCAAAATCAAGGAAGTGCTCAAGGGAGGCCCTATCTATATCGCAGATCCAGAAATCAAAGCAGGAGACATCATCACTGCCATCAACGGGAAGCCGATTAAAGCCGGTGAAAGCTGGTACAGCCTTCTCGAGTCAAAGGCAGGAGAACGTATAATGCTCACAATCAAGAAAAAAGGAAAGAAGGAAGAAGAACTTTTCCTTGAAGCTGACTACAGTGATTCGGAAGCGATGTACAAAAGATGGGTTGAAGCAAATGCAGCTAAAGTCAAAGAGCTTTCAGGCGGAAGACTTGCATACGTACACGTTGAAGGGATGAACTCGGACAGTTTCAGAAAAGTGTTCTCAGACCTTCTCGGAAAATACAGGAACTGCGAAGCTGTAATAGTAGACACACGCCATAATGGCGGAGGATGGCTTCACGACGACCTTGCGACCCTGCTTTCAGGCGAAGCCTATATAAGATTTGAACCACGTGGGCAATATGCAAGCACTGAGCCTTACAACAAATGGACTAAGCCGTCCTGCGTACTTATAGGAGAAGACAACTATTCTGACGCATCCGGTTTTCCATACGTATACAAGACGCTCGGCATAGGAAAACTTATAGGTGCACCTGTACCGGGAACAATGACGGCGGTATGGTGGGAAAACCAGATAGACCCTACCCTGGTTTTCGGTATACCTCAGGTCGGTTCAGTAGGAATAAAGGAGGGAAGATATCTTGAGAACCTTCAGGTAGAACCTGACGTTCTTGTCTACAATGATCCCGCATCAGTCCTCAATGGAGAGGACAGGCAGCTTGAGACAGCTGTCCGTGAAATGCTGAAAGATCTTGACAATAAACAACAGTAACCGTATGGACAAAAAAATAGTAATAATTCCCACATACAACGAAAAGGAAAATATCGAAAATATCATAAGGGCGGTTATGGCCCTTGACGGAGAATACGCCATCCTCGTAATTGAGGATGGTTCTCCTGATGGAACTGCCTCGATAGTCAAAAGGCTTCAGCAGGAGTTTCAGGAAAGGCTGTTTATGATTGAAAGAAGCGGTAAATTAGGATTAGGAACAGCCTATCTGACCGGTTTCAAATGGTGCATCGCACATGGCTACGACTATATATTTGAAATGGACGCTGATTTTTCGCACAATCCCGATGATCTTCCGAAACTTTATGAAGCCTGCAGAAGCCAGGGGGCTGACCTTGCCATAGGTTCAAGATATTGTGACGGGATCAGTGTCATCAACTGGCCTATAGGAAGAATCATAATGTCATATTACGCATCCGTATAT
>VSOK01000085.1 GCA_009774765.1 Bacteroidales bacterium | reverse complement strand
GTATATGTACGCACAGTGCTTGGAATGAAAATATATGATACCACAGCCGGATTCAAATGCTACAAAAGAAAGGTCCTTGAAACGATTGACCTTGACAATGTGCAGATGAAAGGCTACGGTTTCCAGATAGAGATGAAATATACGGCGTTCAAACTCGGATTCAAGCTGCAGGAAGTACCTATTATTTTCGCCAACAGAAAAGAGGGTACATCAAAAATGAGCAGCGGCATTTTCGGAGAGGCATTCTGGGGCGTCCTCAAAATGAAAATGCGTAAAATAAAATAAAAACCAAGAAACAATATATGACCTCCAGCAGAATCTTACTTCACGGAGCCACAATAATTACATCCAAAGAGGCAAAAAAAGGCAGTATCATAATAAAAGGCAATTCGTATGATGCAATATATCCTGACAAGGAAGGAAATATAGAATACAATTTCAACGGACAGGAAAAATCCGAAAAGATCAGATTCACTGAGCTTCTGGAACGGTTTGCAGAGACGGCCAAAGGAGAGATATACCTCCTTGAAGGAAAATACATAATATCAGGAGGAATAGATCCTCACGTGCATTTCAGGGATCCCGGACTTACGGCAAAAGCTGATTTCAACACGGAATCCATAGCTGCGCTCCTTGGGGGTGTCACATCAATAATAGATATGCCCAACACGATACCGCAGACCACAGACGCGGATACCATAGCAGGAAAAGCTGCAGTCGCTGAAGCAAAATGCAGGACACGTTTCAAATTTCATATCGGAGCGACAGAAAGCAATATAGATGAAATAGAATCGCTTGCAAGAACCAACCGATATATTGCCGGAATAAAGGTATTTATGGGCTCCTCTACAGGAGGTATGCTTGTAAAATCGGATGAAGCTTTGGAAAAGATTTTCAGGATAAAGGATATACCGGTCCTGGTACACTGCGAAGACGAGGATATAATCAAAGCAAATCTTGAAAATGCCATAAGCAGATACGGAGAAGATATACCGTTCAAGGAGCATCCTGCCATAAGAAGCAGAAAAGCCTGTATAAAATCCTCTGCCAAAGCTCTCGATCTGGCAATAAGATATGGAACCAGACTCCACCTGTGCCACATTTCGACCAGGGAAGAAGCAGAAATGGTACGGGCTGCCAAACAGCTGAATCCTCTGATTACAGCGGAGACGTCAGCAAATTATCTGTGGTTCTGTGACGAGGACTATGAAAGGCTCGGAGCACATATAAAATGCAACCCGGCAATCAAGACATCCGCTGACAGGGAGGCTCTGATTGAAGCCGTCAGGAACGGAATCATAGACTGCATAGGCTCCGACCACGCTCCGCATCTCATTGAAGAAAAACAGGGTATATATACAAAGGTTCCGTCAGGCATACCGTCAATACAGCAGACATTGCCGGTACTGCTTACTATAGCGTCCGACAACGGAATACCTCTTACAACAATAGCATCCGTCTTCTCCGAAAACGCGGGAGCCATATTCGGATTCCGGCAAGGAGCAGCTGACTTTGTTGTATTCGACAAAGACGCAGAATTCACAGTAAATGCAGATGACCTCGCATACAAATGCGGATGGTCGCCATACGAAGGGACTGTGCTTAAAGGGAAGGTTGAAATGACCTTTATCAATGGAACAAAAATTACGGAAAACGGTAAATTCTTAAATCAGAACGATTATGCAGCACTATAAAAAAGCATTGGTCTATATATTGTCTATGGTTGCCATCTGTCTTTGGGGTATTTCATATATATGGACAGACCAGCTCATCAATCTGAATATTCCGGTCTTCTATTTCGTATTTATCAGAATTTTCATCGCAGGAATAGCATTGCTGCTGTTCAATCTGATATCCAGAATGTTCGTAGCGATAAAGAAACGTGACCTGACTAAATTCCTGCTGCTGGCCTTATTCGAGCCGTTTATCTATTTTCTTGCAGAATCGTACGGAATCAAAGAGACCGGCTCCCCTACCCTGAGTTCAATGATAATCGCAACCATTCCGATATTTTCCGTAGGAGCAGGCTTCTTTTTCTTCAAAGAACGCATCAACTGGATAAATGCGGCTGGCATCGTGCTCGCCCTGTGCGGAATCTGCCTTGTAGTGATGAGCAAAGGAGAACTCGGCAAAAACTTCATACGCGGAATTATTCTGCTTCTGATTGCCGTGCTCAGTGAAGTAGGCCACGCTTCCGTGACCAAGAGCCTGTCCAAGAAATACAGCAGCCAGGTAATTGTGATGTATCAGTTCCTGATCGGTTCAATATACCTCCTGCCACTGTTCGTGTTCAGAGGTCTTGACAATTTTGAACCCCGCTATCTGCAGTTTGAAGTATGGAAACCGGTACTATGCCTGGCCATATTGTGTTCAAGCCTCGCATTCTCATTGTGGGTCAATACGATAAAGTCACTTGGAGTAGCAAAGTCAAGCATTTTCACAGCATTGATTCCTGTAGCTGCGGCATTGATAGCCGGAATACTCGGCTATGAATATCTTTCACTCCGCCAATGGGCAGGAATACTGCTCGCCACAGCCGGAGTGATTCTTTCTCAATATTGTATGGCTCCCAAAAAGAATTCCCTATAACAGTTTAAGAGAAATACGGAGACGCTCCGTATCAACCCCTATGACGGATACCTTCACCTGCTGATGGAGCTTGAGGACTTTCGACGGATCGCTGAGTCCTTTTACACCCATCTGGGATATATGTATAAGGCCGTTCTGCTTTATGCCTATGTCCACGAACGCACCGAATGCCGTGATATTCGTGACGATTCCAGGAAGCTCCATACCTGTGACAAGATCTTCTATGGTATGTATCGAGTCTGCAAATTCAAACTCTTTCGCACTCTCACGCGGATCTCTTCCCGGCTTCTTGAGCTCATTGACTATATCATTTATCGTAGGCAGGCCGAACTCACCTTCAATATATGAAGAAGGATTGATTCTGCCGCACAGTTCCTGATTGCCGACAAGCTCTGAAGTCCTGACTTTGAGATCCCTGGCCATTTTCTCCACAATATGGTAACACTCAGGATGTACTGCCGAATTGTCAAGAGGATTTGAAGCTCCCGGTATACGAAGGAATCCGGCGCATTGCTCAAAAGCTTTTTCTCCAAGTCTTTTGACTTTCATCAGCTCACGCCTTGATGAATAAGGTCCATTCTCGGCCCTGTAGTCAACAATACTTTCCGCAAGGGCCGGTCCGATGCCTGATACATAGCTCAACAGGTATGGGCTGGCCGTATTGAGATTAACGCCGACACTGTTGACACAATATTCAACAGTATTGTCAAGCTTTTCCTTGAGAAGCGTCTGGTCGACATCGTGCTGGTACTGCCCTACCCCCAAAGACTTAGGATCAATTTTCACCAGCTCTGCCAAAGGGTCCATAAGACGGCGGCCGATAGAGACCGCTCCCCTTACCGTAACATCATAGTCCGGAAATTCAGCGCGAGCAATCTCTGAAGCGGAATAGATTGAAGCTCCGTCCTCACTTACAGTAAACACTTTTATGTTCTCCGGCTTCGGTACTCTTCTGATGAAATCATCCGTTTCCCTGCCGGCCGTACCGTTTCCTATTGCTATGACCTCAATACGGTATTTCTCTATCATAGAAGATACAGCCCTGTCTCTTATAAACATCA
>VSOK01000084.1 GCA_009774765.1 Bacteroidales bacterium | reverse complement strand
CCTACAAAAATAAGAAATATTTGCAGAAACTTCATTTATAAGAAAAAAATCGTAAATTTGTGCCCTATTTGCGGTAAGCCGCATTTTTGAAGCTAAAATATTTAATAATTAACGATAAAAATTATGCAAAGTAAAGGTGCAATCAGATTGGTGGCAATTCTGTTGGCAATAGCGTGCATCTGGCAACTTTCGTTTACACTTGTGACCCGCATACAGGAGAACAAGGCAGCGAAATATGCCGAAAATGCCGTTGTAGCTTTCCAGAACTCAGCTGCCTTCAACAGAATTTCCGAAGCTGACAGAGCTTTCCACCTCGACTCGATCAGAAAAGAGAGCAACAGGTGGTATCTTGACTCAATCTCTTCAGAGAAGGTATATTTGGGTTATACCTACAAAGGAGTCAAAGAGAAGGAGATAAACCTCGGACTTGACCTTAAGGGCGGTATGAACGTAATGCTTCAGGTTCAGCTTGAAGACCTCGTAAAAGCTCTTGCGGACAACAACCAGACCCCTGAGTTCAAACAGGCACTCGCACTCGCGAAGGAGCGCAGTGTAAACTCAAGGGCCGATTTCATCACACTCTTCAAAGAGGCTTGGGATGAAGTAGGCGGAGGAATGCCTCTCGCACAGATTTTCGGAACATACGAAATGAGCAGCAAAATAAACGCTCAGTCAACAGATGCACAGGTTATAGATGTCATCCGCAAAGAGGCTGAAAGCGCGATTTCAAACTCATTCAACGTCCTCAGGAACCGTATCGACCGTTTCGGTGTGACACAGCCAAGCATCCAGCAGCTCGGAAACAGCGGAAGAATTCTCGTGGAGCTTCCGGGAGTAAAGGAGCCTGAGCGTGTGAGAAAGCTTCTTCAGGGAACAGCATCCCTCGAATTCTGGGCTACATACGACAACACCGAAATCTTCCCGTTCCTTCAGGAAGCCAACGCAACTCTTGCACAGCTTCTTGCAGACGAATACGTCACTGTTGAGGAAACAGCAGAGAGCACCGGCTCAGACATTCTTGACGAAGAGATCAACAATCAGGAAGCTACAGCCGAAGAGGAAGCAGCATTCAGAAAGGAAAACCCTCTCTTTGCTGCACTTTCACCTGCAGTCTACAACGGAAGGATAGCAAACGGAGCCTGCATAGGCTACGCAAACTATGCTGATACGGCAAAAATCAACAGATGGCTCAGCACTCCTCAGATAGAGTCCCTCTTCCCTGCGGAATTCAAAGCCATGTGGACTGTCAAACCTTCACAGTACATCCCTGGCGGCAACACATACGAACTCGTTGCCATCAAATCAACTTCCCGTGACGGCAAAGCACCTCTTGACGGAGGCGTAGTGACTGACGCACGCGTGCAGTACGGCAATTCAGGCGGAAACCCTGAAGTTTCCATGACAATGAACGCTGAAGGAGCGAACATCTGGGCAAGAATGACAAAAGACAATATCGGAAGGCAGATTGCAATCGTGCTTGACGGTATGATATATTCTTATCCGACCGTAAACGGCGAAATCTCAGGAGGAAGCTCACAGATTACAGGAAATTTTGACCTTGAAGAGGCTGAAGACCTTGCAAACGTGCTCAAATCAGGTAAGCTCCCTGCACCGGCAACCATCGTTCAAGAGCAGGTTGTAGGACCTTCACTCGGAGCTGAATCAATCAATGCAGGCCTCATCTCCTTCATCATCGCATTCTGCCTCGTTCTCCTCTATATGATACTGTTCTATCAGGGAGCCGGCCTTGTAGCCGACCTCGCGCTGCTCTGCAACGTTCTCTTCCTGTTCGGTTCACTCGTTTCATTCGGTGCAGTCCTCACATTGCCTGGTATAGCCGGTCTCGTGCTGACTCTCGGTATGGCGGTGGATGCCAACGTCATCATATATGAGCGAATCAAAGAGGAGCTCCGTTCAGGCAAAGGACTCAGCAAAGCGATTTCCGACGGTTATTCTAACGCTTACTCGGCTATCATCGACGGTCAGATCACAACAGCCCTCACAGGACTTGTGCTCTTCCTCTTCGGTTCAGGCCCGGTACAGGGATTCGCAACTACCCTGATTATAGGTATCATCACTTCCGTGATCACATCCATCTTCATCACAAGGCTCATATTTGAAAGCAGACTTTCAAGAGGCAAGAACATATCTTTCGACAACAAGCTGACAAGGAACTTCCTTCAGAATACAAGAGTGGATTTCCTCAGCAAGAGAAAGATCACATACATTCTTTCAGGTGCGCTTATCATAGCTTCCATCTGCTCTATCTGCTTCAAAGGATTTACATACGGTGTAGACTTCACCGGAGGACGTACATTCGTAGTAAGGTTTGACCAGCCTGTACAGGCCGAGGAGATCCGCGCTGCCGTGAACGCCGCATTCGATGCAGCTGCCATTACCGATGACAGCGTAGACAATGCAGCCGCAGAGGTAAAACAGTTCGGTGGAGAAAGCCAGATGAAAATCACAACTACCTATAAGGTTGAGCAGGAATCCACAGAAGTGGATGCAGAGGTTGAGGAAATTCTCTACAGCGCATTGAAAGGATTCTTTGTCAACGGAATATCCATCGAGGAGTTCCGCTCGACACTTGACAACCCTAACGGTATCATCAGTTCCGACAAGGTAGGTCCTACAATAGCGAACGATATCAAGAGGGATGCAATCATCGCGGTACTCATCGCCCTGCTTGTAATCTTCGCATATATCGCTATCAGGTTCAAGAACTGGACTTGGGGACTCGGTGGAGTTGCTTCACTTGCACACACTGCAATCATAGTGATCGGCTTCTTCTCATTCTTCTCTGGAATCCTTCCTTTCAGCCTTGACGTAGACCAGACGTTCATCGCCGCGATACTTACAATCATCGGTTATGCAATCAACGACAACGTGGTTATCTTCGACCGTATCCGTGAGTACAAAGGTCTCCATCCTAAGGCTGAGCTCAAGACCAATGTAAATGAGGCTCTCAACAGCACACTTTCACGTACAATGAACACCTCACTTACAACCCTCGTAGTAATGCTTGCGATTGCAATCTTCGGAGGAGAGGTGATCAGAGGTCTTGCTGTGGCTCTCATCATCGGTATCGTTGTCGGAACATACGCTTCCATCTTCATCGGTACACCGATCATGTACGACATCACAATGAGTACAGAGAAGAAGAAAGCCGAGAAAGCAAAGAAATAAATCTTTATCCATAACTTGAAAATGGTGGCCAGGAGCAATCCGGTCACCATTTTTTATATTTGGAGGGTATCTGTAACACTCTGTATATCAGTTGATTGCAAAACAGCATGGTCCATATACGATATACTGTTTTATAAGGCATTGAGTTTCATTGCATTGCACAGACCCACCAGGAACAACACTGTGCGCTGCAACCTGACACCGCTCCCGTGCTGTTTTCATCCAAAAGAATAAAAACATATATTTGCAGGATGGACTGTGACGGTCCTCAAAAGAAAAGCACAAAAACATCAATTATATGAAAAAGATTCTATTGGCAATCACTGCGCTGTGCGCAGTATTCGTGATGGACGCAAAAGTGGTCCTTCCCAACGTAATCGGAGACAATATGGTGCTTCAGAGAGACTCTGAAGTAAAACTTTGGGGAACAGCCGAACCAGGAAAGAAAGTGACTGTAAGTACATCCTGGAGCAAGGAAAAAACAGTCGTAAAAGCAGGCGATGACGGGAAATGGACAGTTTCAGTCAAGACTGCAGGTGCCGGAGGACCTTTCGAGATAACATTCAACGACGGAGACATTCTGACATTGAAGAATATCCTTCTGGGAGAAGTATGGTTCTGTTCGGGCCAGTCCAATATGGAGATGCCTATAAAAGGATAAAACAACCAGTCAGTTGAAGGGTCGGCGGACGTGATAGTCGGAGCGAGGCCCGAGACTCCGATAAGGATGTGCACGGTAAGAAGAACTGCATCCTGCACTCCTCAGGAAAACTGTGATGCAAGATGGCTGGAACATACTCCGGAAAATGTGGCCGGAACAAGCGCAACGGCATATTTTTTCGCTGAATATCTACAGAAAACCCTTAATGTGCCTGTCGGAATAATAATCTCAGCATACGGAGGTACCCCTATTGAGGCCTGGATGGACAAGAAGACCATTTCAGAGAAATTCCCTGAATTCAACCTTGCTTTCCTCGATGCGGATCAGAAACCGAAAAATCTCCAGCACCAGCCGACGACTTTGTACAACTCAATGGTAGCACCTGTCATCCCGTACACTGTCAAAGGAATAATATGGTACCAGGGAGAATCCAACCGTAAAAGGGAAAAACAATATGAAAGGCTCCAGCCGGAATTCGTGGGAATGCTCAGGGAGCAGTGGGGCATAGGAGAAATTCCGTTCTATTACGTCCAGATAGCTCCTTACAACTATGACAATCCTATGGACAATGACGGGGCAAAAATCAGAGAAGCACAGATGAAAAATCTTGCGGAAATCCCGTCGTCAGGAATGGCGGTCACTCTGGACATCGGTGATCCGGACTGCATCCACCCTGCAAAGAAGAAAGAAGTCGGACACCGCCTTGCATATATGGCCCTTGAAAAGAACTACGGGTTCACTATGATTGATTCTTATGCGCCTGTATATCAGTCTATGGAAGTCAAGAACGGTACTGCATACCTGTCCTTCAAGGCAGGACGGCTCGGCATAGGCACAAGAGGAAGACCTCTTGAAGGATTTGAAGTGGCCGGTGCAGACCGTATATTCCACCCTGCAAAAGCCGTAATCCGCGGAGGCAACACAGTAGAAGTAAGATGTGACCAGGTTCCGGAGCCTGTGGCGGTACGCTATGCTTTCCACAACTATGCTGAAGCCTCATTCATAAACAACTTCGGAATACCTGCTTCATCTTTCCGCACGGACGATTGGGAGTAGATGAAGATTCAAGATAGAAGTGCAACGGTGTGTGGTTAACCCGCCACCGTTGTGCGTTCCAGGGCGACACAAAAAAA
>VSOK01000083.1 GCA_009774765.1 Bacteroidales bacterium | reverse complement strand
AAGGGATACGCTCCTCCCGGGATTCAAGTTCGCCGATTGGGAGCTTAAGGGAGTTCCGGTAAGGATTGCAATGGGACCGCGCGATATGGAGAACGGTACCGTGGAACTTGCCCGTCGTGATACTCTCGAGAAAGTGTCGGCACCTCAGGAAGGACTTGGCACGAGGATTGAAAAGCTTTTGGACGAAATTCAGGAGAATATCTATGCCAAGGCTTTGAAATTCCGTGACGAGAATGTGCGCAAGGTTGACACTTGGGAGGAATTCAAGGAGGAAATAAAGAAAGGAGGATTTCTGCTCTGCCATTGGGACGGGACATCCGAGACTGAGGAGAAAATAAAGGAAGAAACAAAGGCTACGATAAGATGTATTCCTGTTGACAGCGTTGTATGTGAGGAGGAAGGCAAATGTATCTATACAGGCAAGCCTTCACACCAGCGGGTGGTCTTTGCGATTTCTTATTAATTATAGAAGATATGAAAAAAGTTTTTTTTGCATTTTTTGCCGCTGCTTTTTGTCTTTCTGCACAGGCACAGGACCTTACAGATGCGCAGAAAGCTGCTGCGGATGCGGCCGTTACAATAGGCAATGCACCGCAGGTGACTGAAACGATTGCGCCGAAGCCGAAATACTGGACGAATTCGTTGTCCACAAAACTGGATTTCGGACAGACTGCATTGGCCAACTGGGCAGCCGGTGGCTATAACACATATTCTCTGAAAGCCTTTATAGACGCTAATGCCAATTATGCAAAGGACAATATTTCCTGGACAAACAGGCTTCAGCTGGATTACGGATTCCTTTATTCGGCGGACAAGCCTGTACTTCAGAAAAGTGACGACAGGATATATCTGGAGAGCAAATTCGGATACAAGGCTGTGGACAAGCTCTTCATTTCTGCGGAGTACAACTTCAAGTCCCAGTTCTCCAATACATTCAACTATCCGACGCCTTCTTCAAAATGGGATGGAAACCCTCTTCCTGAAGGTGAGGACTATACGACCAGGGACTGGAGGCATTTCAGGGAACTGAAGTCAGGATTTTTATCACCTGCCTATACAAACTTGGCACTCGGTATCGATTACAAGCCTTTGAAATGGCTTTCGATCAATTTCGCGCCTGTTACAGGAGGTTTCGTCATTGTCAATACTCCCGAGTTGAGGAATTCATATAAGATGAAGCTCAAGAGGGAATATGATGTAGACAAAGGAGGAGTCGCTCCTGACGAGGACCTGCTTAAGTCAGGAAATTGCTACAAATCAGCAAAATTCGAGTTCGGTGCGCAGTTGAAGGTTGACTTTGCAGTAAACGTCAATGACAACTTCAAGTATACGTCACAGATTCTCCTGTTCTCCGACTATCTTGACCATCCGGAAAATATCCGTGTAAACTGGGACAACAGGATAGAGTGGAAGCTGGCCAGGTTCTTCTCCCTTATGTTCACGACCAACCTCATCTACGATGACAAGGTCATGATCAAGAATGACAAGGATATAGAGAAATATCCGAATGGAAAGCAGAGGGTACAGTTCAAGGAATCGCTCTCATTCGGATTCGTATATACCATAGCTACCAAGAAATAATGCAGAAGCAGTTTGATGTCACGCTGACAGAGCTGCTCTGCAATGAAACACCTTCACCGGACAGTACGGTATTATTGGCTGTCAGTGGAGGTGTTGATTCTATGTGTATGGCTGAGCTGTTCCTCCGTTCGTCATTGAAGCCCGGATTTGCTCTTGCCCACTGTAATTTCCATCTGAGGGGCGGGGAAAGCGATTCGGACGAGGCTCTTGTGCGCTCCTGGGGCGGACGGTACGGTATAAAGGTGCATACGGTAGATTTTGATACTGCCGGATATGCTGAAAAGTATGGTGTGAGCATTGAAATGGCTGCCCGTGAACTGCGTTACAGATGGTTTGGACAGCTGTGCTCCGAATACGGGTATGATGCTGTCGCCGTGGCGCATAATGCAAACGACAATGCTGAAACCCTGTTCCTGAATATCGCACGTGGCACAGGGGTGAGGGGATTGTCCGGAATGCAGGATAAATCTCCTCTGCCATACGGAGGAGAGGACGCGCCGGTGCTTGTCCGTCCGATGCTCGGATTCACACGCAATCAGATAGAGGGGTTTGCATATTCACATAGTATAGAATATCATACAGACAGCACTAACAGTGATTCCGCATACAAGAGGAACAGGATCAGGAATGAGATTTTTCCTCTTTTCGAGAAGCTGAACCCATCTTTTGTAAAGACAGTATGCAGGGAGATACGTTACTTCTCCCAGGTTGCTGACATTGCGGAAGGATATTATGACTCATCTGTAAAAAACATATATTCAGCGGGCACAACCGGTGACGATGGTGAGCCGGTCACGATAGATATAAAGGCTCTGATGTCCTTGGAGCACTGGGAATATGTGCTTTACAGGTTCCTTGAGCAGTATGGGTTCAATTCCGCCTCCATCGCTTCCGTAGAGAAGCTTGTAAGGAATTATGACGGTACCAATGTCACTTTTTCAGGCAAGGTGTTCAAATCTGCGGACTATATGCTGCTGACGGCCTCTGACAGCCTGGTTGTCAGGAGACTTTCGGATACGGAAGATTCAGACAACGGACTTTCCTGTTATGGCGGTACGATTATACCGGGACCTGGAACATATATCTTTGGAGGGCATTCCCTTGCCGTGGAATATCTCGGACGCTCCGAAGTGGAATCGTTGAAGTCGCCGAAAGGGACTGTTATGTTTGATTCCGCCAAGCTGCCTTTCCCTTTCTTTGTGCGGGGATGGCGTCAGGGCGACTGGATCAGGCCTTTGGGGATGAGGGGAAGAAAAAAGGTCAGTGATCTGTTCACCGACCTTAAATATGATATATCGCGTAAAGTTTGTTCCCCTCTTGTCGTATCATCTCCTGATGATCAGCATATCCTGTCTCTGATAGGGGAGAGGGTGGATGATTCAGTCAGGATTGATGAGAACACGGAATTCATAACACGCATCGTGCTTTGATTATCTTATTTCGATTTCGTAAGGGATGCGGGCATAGATCTGTCCGGACTGGCTTTCGTCCCATCCCTTGAAAATCTTTTCTATTCTTTCAAACTGTGTTCCCTTGAAGATTGAAGCCTTGCTGCCTCCGATGGTTTCCATTATCATCTCAAGTGTAGTAAGAGGTTTGGGGAATTCTGCAATCTGCCACTGTGAAAGGTCTATGTCTCCACCTGCTGCTGCAATCGCGTAGATTACGGCATCCTCTATTCCTCCGATACTGTCCACAAGCCCTATTTCAAGAGCATCTGAGCCTGCCCATACGCGTCCCTGTGCGATTTCGTCTACGTATGACACTTCAAGGTCGCGCCCCTGCGCCACAATTGATGTGAATTTGCTGTAGATGTTCTCTACGGAAGCCTGCATATATGCAATCTCGTCCTTGTCAAGTGCCCTGAACCCTGAGTACATATCCCCGTGGCTGTTGGAGCTTATTGTTGTCATTGTCACGCCTGCCTTTTTCAGTGTACCGCTGAACTCCGGAATCATACTGTATACGCCTATTGATCCTGTAAGGGTGCTGGCGTCGGAGAATATATAGTCGCAATTGTTTGAAATCCAGTAACCTCCTGATGCTGCATAACTTCCGTATGACGCGATTACGGGTTTGACCGACTTGAGAAGGTCAACCTCTGTCTTGATTTTGTCTGAAGCGACGACGCTTCCTCCTGGAGAATTGACACGGAATACGACCGCCTTGATTGTGGAGTCTTTCCTTACGTCGGCGATTATCGAGGTGAACCTGTCGCCTGAGACATCCTGTTTGTCGGATCCGTCCACTATGTTGCCGTCGGCATATATGATTGCTATCTTGTTTTTGGCCTTGTAGTTTGGCAGGACTTTCAATGAGGCGTAGTCGCTGAGTGAAATCTGCTGGATATCCTCTATTCTTTCCGCTCCGTATAGTTCGCATAGCCTTGTCCTGAGCTGTTCTTTTGTCAGAAGTTCATCCACAAGACCGTTGTCGAGAAAGTCTTCCGGAGTGTTGAGCCTAAGTCCGTTTATCAATGAGTTGAATTCATCTGTAGTCAGATCTCTTGCGGATGCCATCTCGTCAGCCCAGCTTTTCCATATCGAGTTTACCATCACCTGGTTCTGATGCCTGTTCTCGGGGCTTATGCTGTTTTTGATGAACATTTCGCCTGCTGATTTGTATTTGCCGTGACGGATGAGCTGCACATTTACTCCGAGTTTGTCAAGAATGTCCTTCAGGAATACAAGCTGGCTTGAGAAGCCTGTGAGCATATTCATTCCTCCGGAATATCCGGACATGAATATTTTGTCCGCTGCTGAAGCGAGATAATAGGAACCGTTTGTAGGCGTGTCAGTGAATGCGATGACAGCCTTTCCTCCGGCGCGGAAATTTTTCAGGGCCTTGCGGAATTCTTCTATTTCAGCCATTCCGCCTGATGCTCCGTCCGGTTTGAGGTAGAGATATTTTATGGCAGGATCGTATGCGGCGGCATTTATTGCCCGGATGGCTGAATATATGCCGAGATTTGTCCTGGTCTCGCCCTGGATGGAACTGAATGGATCGGTTTCCCTGGTCTGCTCTGAAAGGATGATTTCAGACATGTCCACTTTCAGGATGGCCTCCCTCGGCATTACCGGCTTGGTGTCGCCTAAAGCGGCCAGAGAACCGATGAGTGCGATGGAGAAAAAGAACATCACGATCCCGATGATAAGGAACCCCAGCATGGACGCAAGGGTGAATTTTACAAAATCTTTCATTGCTTAAAATCTTTGGTAAGAGTTCGTTTATATATAAACTGCACAAATATAGCAAAAGCTGAGAGCAAAACGTCAAGCTTGCTTGTAAGTTTTGCCGAAGCGCCAGCGTATATATGTCCTCCAGGACAAATATAGCCAAAGTCGAGAGCAGAAGCAAAGTTTATTTTGATTATGCCGAGACCAAGGCGTATATTATGTCGGTTTGTACTTGCCGGTTGCTTTCTTTTTTCTATATTTGTACCCGTAAACAATATTTCTTCAGGGCAGGGTGAGATTCCCTACCGGCGGTGACAGTCCGCGACTCCCTATTGGGACTGAATCGGTGAAATTCCGATACCGACGGTTAAAGTCCGGATGGAAGAAGAGATACATCAGCGGAATGTTCCGTTGTGCTGTATTATGATAATGCCCTGAAGTGTATTCAGAGCATTTTTTGTATATGGACACAGCGGATTTTGTTTTTATGGACAGGGCCATAGAGCTGGCAGACAGGGGAATAGGAGCAGTAAATCCTAATCCTCTTGTCGGGGCGGTCATCGTCAAGGACGGGCGTGTGATAGGAGAAGGATGGCACAGATGTTACGGCGGCCCGCACGCTGAGAGGAACGCCTTGGCCGACTGCAAAGAAGATCCTGAAGGAGCGACGATGTATGTAAC
>VSOK01000082.1 GCA_009774765.1 Bacteroidales bacterium | reverse complement strand
GGAGTATGCCGTCTCGTCATCATTATGGTATGTGTTGCCGTAATATGCAGGGAACTTATAGTATCCGTGGTCGTGCACCATATAGCAGTTCGCACTATGGTTTGAAAGGGGATTGTGCGCAGTCAGGTCCCAGTCTGTCTTTCCCTCCTGGGTCGATATGCCGTTGAATACGTTTCTGGATTCAGCGAAGCTTGGCTGTTCCGGCAGAAGGATGGAGCCTTTTACCTTTTCACCTACGGCCTTGGCCGCTGACGCCGGCTTCCATCCGTATTTGCTGTCCTTTGTCGCTGTCCAGTTCGTTCCTCCATTGGTGGAGTATTCTATCTGGAAAGGAAGCTCGAGCTTCTGCTCCTTGGCCTCTTCTGTCCCGGCTTTGGCCTGCGTCACTTTGACATACGCAGTGATGTCAACGTCACGAAGGAATCCGCTGACAGGGAGATAGGCTTTCTTGTCATCATCGGTCATCGGAACCTGAGCCACATCGAAATGTCCGTCACCGAATTTGTATCCTCCGTTCGGCCACTGTCCGTCCCTGTTCACGGTCATTTCAAAGACCGGTTCGACGACAATTCCTGTGGAATTTATGGAGTAGGTGACGTGTTTGCCGACAGGCCACTCCTTGCCGCTGAGATCAGCAGTCAGAGTCCGGTTTATCCCTGTCAGGTTATCTTTGAACTTTACGGTCAGCAATGCTCCATCAGGAAGTTTCTGCGGCACCATCATAAATGTGCTGATACCGCTGATTATGTCTGTTCCTGGTTTTGTATCAATGTTTTTGTCGTTGTCTGTCTTGTCTTCCGGAAGGGAAATTCCTTCTTTGACCGTGAATGTCCTGGTCGTTCCTCCAGTAGTCCACTTTGCCGATCCTATCCTGTAGGCACCTTCTCCGTAGACTCCGGATATGGAGACTTCAGAAATTGTCCCGGCAAGCATATCGCTTCCTGCCTTGACGGATACGGCAGTCAGTACATGACCGAAAGTCAATTTTACTGACCCTCCCTGGTTTCCGCTGCAGTCAGCCGTCGCGCACAGAAGATCACGCTGGGACTTGACCTCGTCCGGTACCTTATAGGTGAGTGTCGGGATTCCCTTTGAATCTTTGCCTGAATGTGTTAGAGTCCCTTCTGAGTTCTCTGTATAAGGGGAATAGGCAAAGAATCTTACTCTGCCTGATCCCATCCATTCGAGCTTCTCTTCAGGTTCCCATACGCCTTTGCTGTTTTTCTGCACTTTCAGATTATATGCAAAATTGACAGGCCAGTCGTTGACCTCATCAGAAGATGGCCAGTCTTCGGTATAGCAGATGGCGGACAGACCGAACACATCGGGGAAGTTTGCACCAGTTACGGCTGTTCCCCTTGTTGCAGGCTGTTGACCGGATGAGCCTGCAGGAAGGTCTGAAATGTCAGTGACCAGATATAACGGCTCGAAGTCATCGGTTTGCGACATTTTTTTTATGCTTGTACCGGTTGCCGCCTGTGATGCGCAATTGACCCAACTGTCAGATACCTCCACGTCAAACGCTACTTTGACCGAGGCGTTCTGATGGCTGTCGAAGTTGTCTTTTACGCAGGACGACACGAAACAAATCAGCATACACGATGATATGCTGATTGTCGTACGCAGTAATCCGAAATGTCGCATAGTTTCTGGAATTTGGATTTTATTGCAGATTCATATCATTGTTTGTTGCTGATTCCCATCCTGCAACCTCAACATCGAAACTGATCGGCTGGTCAAGTACCGGGTCTCCAGGGTTCTTGCCTTGAGGCATATCTGTTATAGTTACACCTGGAACAGTCGGCATTTCCACATCAGGAGGATAGACTCCAGCACCGCTGCTCGGACCGCAGAATGTCACTCTGTATGTATAGCTTATGCCTGGCTCCCAATTGATTGCTACAGGGACACAAGTATATCCGAATTCATTCTGGTTGAATGTCTCTGAGGCAGGGAACAATTGGTGTGAATGTGTCTCGTCAGCCTGTGCTTCAGGCTCTTCGTCACTGGTATGGGTTGCTCCCGGGTGGATAGCTTCCACTCGGCAGAGGAACAGCAGATATGCACCGCCTTCTGTAGGCTTTTTAAAATCGTACGCAGCCCTGCCCTGCGGGATAAGCATAAGGTCACTGTTTTTTACACCTATTACGGATTCATAATCTGTTTTGCTTATATCCGGAAGTGAACCGTCGGAAGGAACACCGTCCTTTATGAGTCCATAGTCGGCAAAAGAGTTGTTTTCAGGCTGCCAGAGCATATTGTTCTTGTACACATTCGGTGCTGACAGGTCTTCAGGCTTGGTGTCTTTGAAATTCAATGTTCCGGTACTGTAGACGCTCATCAGCCAGGCTCCTTTGATATATATTTTCCTGTCCTTCTGCTCTCCGTTCTTCACTGATACATTGATTTTTGACAGAGCGTGATTGAATTTCAGTTCGACAGCCATACCGTTTGCGTTGCTTCTGGCTACTTCATTGTAGGCAACTACAAGGTCTTTATGGTTTTTTCCTCCTTCTGTAGTGTTTGCTTCCGGTTTGATCCTGCGCAGCTCCTGTGAACTTGCATTTATCGCAACGGTCTCTATATCATTAAAATCGTTTTCTCCTCCGGCAGGTCCATAAGCCCAGAACTTGATGGAATGGACGTCTGCAGGCCAGAAGAAACTGCTGCCGTCTTCTTTCTTCAATATATATTTGTTTCCGGTGCCTTCTTTTTTGGCTGTCTCTCCGTTGATGAACATAGTAGAATATCCTTCTGCGTCTGCATATACCTTAAACGCATCAAGAGTAGTCAAATTGGTCTCTGTAGCACGGGTTGCGAGTCTGGTGTTGAATGAAATCTCCTCTCCCTTGTATGAAGAGACCAGCTCATCTTCAGAACAACTCGTGATCAGTGCAAGGGGCATAGCTATCAGCCCCAAAAATTTCACAGAATGTTTCATAATGCCTATATTTTAACTTGTTTTAATTCATGTTTATGTCAAATTCCTGTTCTTCCCATCCGGAAATTCCGGGAGTCATTCCTGTACCTTCTTCAGGCAGCTCCAGGCCTGATACTATCAGCTGTACGTTCTTAGGATCTGGCGCATTGTGAACCAGGTCCGTCACATCGAAGTCTTTATACCGTTTGTTTGACGTATATAATGACAGAAAGTGCTTCCCGTTATGTTCCGGACTGTCACCGAACAGCGCGAATTTTGCAACAAGTGTCGTTTCGTCTTTGCGTGAAAGCCCGAAAGATATTGTCGCTGTCTGGTCGGACAGAATGTTGTCCGCAATTTTCCAGCTCTGTGCCATACCGGTCAGCGCGGCACTTATCTCCACGCTTGGGGTCATATTCTTTACTTCGCGTACTTCAACGCTGTATTCAGATGTAGCTTTTACCGGTTTCAGAGTGACGGACTGTCCTTCTGCCCCGCGGAGTATCTGCACATATTCACAGCGTCCTCCCCAGATTTCTTCTGACACGTCAAGCACAGGCTCGTCTTCAGCTTCTTCCGGACGTGGCGGAGCATTCATATCAGCACGTCCCATAGGTGCGAGGAGCGACTGCTGTCTTGTCGTCAGCTCATAGTCTCCATACATTCCTCCACGCTCTGTCACTGAACTCATTTCTCCATTGTGGAACAGCATTCTGTATTCTCCGGCCTCGATTCTTATCTTTCCTCCGTCCTTTGAAGAGAACTCCCAACGCTGGTAATGGCTTCCGTCGATATTGAACAGCTGCACTACCATTGTGTTGGGATCTGCCTCCGGAGCTCCGCTCCAGTCAAACTTTATCTCAAGGTCGGCCATGTGGGAATGGTCAAAGCATAGAGTCTTGTGCTCGCAGGACAGTGCAACGGACATTGTCCACAGCAGCATAGCTCCAAGTTTCATAATGTTCACAAGACGTCTCATCTCCTTGTCCCTCCTTTCCTTTCGCCGCGTCCGCCGATGAACCATACGAGTGATATTTCAGCCTTTGTCGGTCCTATCCATCTTCTTATATGTGTAGAATCCCACACATAGCAGTTATCCTCCGGATGATATTTCATATACTGTCCTTGAAGGTATCCTGCTCCGAGCGTGAAGTCTATATTGAAATGCTGTCCGACAGGCAATGAATATCCGTATGAAAGTCCTGCTCCCCAGCTCCATTTGTCTCCGAGGTATCCGGTACCGCCCCATTCGAAATCGTAGGTAAGCATCTGTCCGTATACGCCTATATGATGTCCGCACATAAAAGAACGGGTGTCGCGGCGCGGTGAAAACCACCTTCGTATCTCCGCATCGCCTCCATAGACTCTCCAGAAACGGTGGGCAGACTCTTTGCTCCACCAGGCATACATCCAGTTCGCGCTTACCGACCAATCCTTTCCGATCGGGATTTCTATGCCTATATTCGGAACGGCCGCTATGTCGTAGAGCATATTGGTCTTCATAAGCACAGTGAATTTCCTGTCTTTTGCCTCCTGTCTGATTTCCTTTGCCGGTTCAAGAGGTGCCGCCGGTATTACTGTAGCGTCTGGACTGTCTCCTGATGCATTCCAGCTGGTGCATTCGCGAATGTCGACAGGCATATTTCCGATAGTATCCGCAGCCTGAACATCCACTGTGTCCTCCTGTATATATTTGCCGGTTACTTTATCGGACATATTGCCGGACATACACGGTCCTGAAGCATTTTCGTCTGTTCCCTGTGAATACTCGATGTTGACAGAGGCGTTCCGCATATCAGGGAAAAACCTTTTCTCCATATATTTCCAGGCGCGTCCGCCGCGAAGCAGCCCGAGCCTGTTCTTTTTCCCGTCTATTATGCGGTTGTTCCTGTCGAATAAATATATAGGCGTGTCGTGTATTATTGATACGGCCTCATCGCGCCACGACAGATCTGTCGCCGCTATCATTCTGCCGAGAGACTCCCAGTCGATGTCTGACGGGCATACTTTGATGGCTGAAGACGGGAGTGAGGTGTTTTCAATCAGGTATTCACGGAGCAGTATCGCCCGCTTTTCGGCAAGTTTCTGATTGTCGGCCAGGCAGCCTTCCGGTGATGCGCTTCCTTTTATTGAAATGGACCTCAGCTTTGACAACGGGTTTGACCCCAGTCCGTCAATAATGGAAACCATCCGGTCAAGAGATGCCCTGTTGTCTCTGAAAAGCGTGTCTACGAAAGAATATCCCTTATGATATTTGATCTGTATTGAAAATGAATCTGTATACGATGCCCCCCCCGGCTCATTTCCAATGTTCTGGGCCGAAAGATATATACCTGTGAATAACAACAGAAAACAGAATGTCCTTTTCATAACCAATACAGAAGTGCAGTTATAAAAACTGTCATTAAATCAACACGCAAAGATATAATGCAATTGAAATAAAAACAAATTTTTTCACTTTTGTGCAAACAGGTAGAGTCAAGTATCAAGTGCAACACAAGTATAAAGTTATAACAAAAGTTTGAAGAACTCGTCTTTAGGAGTTGA
>VSOK01000081.1 GCA_009774765.1 Bacteroidales bacterium | reverse complement strand
TTTATTTTTTTTTTGTTTTTTTTTCTTTTTCTTCTTCTCCTCCCGCACCCACCATGTGACAATTTTTAAGCTGTATACCTTTAAGCATATTTCCTGCTTCAGACAGTGGAGTGCTTCTGTCAATATGGCCTTTCATCTGTACGGACTGCTCTGCCGGCGTGGTCTTATAGTTCTTCGGGACAACTGCCGTAAGAGAAGGGAAGCATGGTCTTAGTGTGATTCCGAAATCTTTTGCCCATCTGTATCCGTCGCCTGTAGATCCGGTAGTGGGGTAGGAGAGTCCTCCTGTTGTTATAATCAATCTGTTGCAGCAATATGTGCTGCCGTCCGCGCATTCTATAATGAATTTTTCCCTTCCGTTTTCTTCCGCCCGTATTTCAGTCACCTCCTTTTCGCATAATATTTCAGCTCCGCCTTTTTTTGCGGCGCGGACAAGTGCGTCTACGACATCCTTTGACAGATGTGATGCAGGAAATGCCCTGTCTCCTCGTTCCACGACCGTTTCAAGCCCGTTTTCATTGAGGAAGTCCATCATTTTCTCCGATGTGAGATTGTGGAATGCCGGTTTGAGCAGATTCGGCTTGGGATGAATGTGTCCGGAAAATTCATTCCAGTCTTTAAGGTTGGTGAAATTGCATCGTCCTTTTCCTGTAATCATAATTTTTCTTCCTGGACGTGGCATCTTTTCAAGAATGGTAATACTGAGGTCTTTGCCGGAATTCTGGTTCCCTGCCCCTGATGCGGCCATAAGGCCTGCCGCGCCTGCGCCTATTATTATAATGTCAGAAAATTTCATTGATGTAATTAAATAAAAAAACAGATGGTAAAATCTATGCGGATATTGAAAAAATAACTATCTTTGCGGTCCGTTTGGAAAGACAGGAATTTCCGGCCTTCCAATGGTTTTGCCAGTTTAGCTTAGTTGGTAGAGCATCGCATTCGTAACGCGAAGGTCGTGGGTTCGAATCCCATAGCTGGCTCAGATTACATTATCACTTTGTATCGGAAAGTTTCATTTCCACAGAATTCTCCGCTTAATTCTATCTTTTTTCCGTGGGCATCTGCCGGTATCAGTTCCGTCGGTGTGTCAAGTTCTATTGCTATAATGTCTCCTATACGGATTGAAATGTATTTTGTCGCTTCTTCAATAGCGTTTTCAACCAGTTGTGCCGAACCTTCAGATGTGGAATAGATTTCATTCCCGTCTTTTGATATGCGGAAGATATTCTCTTTGCTTTCAAGGGTGATTCTGTTATACATCGGGAAGGGCAGGACGGACGTATGGTCTATACAGGATGCCCAGGCAAATCCTGACGGTGTCCCGTTCTTGGCCGATTTCATCAGATTACCAGGGTAGAGCATCATCCCGTAGCCTATGGAGTCGTAGTACCTGGATGCGAATTTTCCGGCTACGCATCTTCCCGCTTTGCTGATTCTTGCAAAGAGTACAGGTGTAAACAGATAGCTGTCAATGAAATCGGGAGAGTAGAAGTCTTTGTTCTCCCTCTCCCAAGTCGTATCTGGACGGCAGCATATTCCGCCTCCGTATGTTTTTACTACGATGTTCATCAATAAGTCGTGTGTATTGCCTAAAACAATGTTCCGTTGAATCTGTCTGCCAATCTGCTCAGAGCATCGTCGGTAGGAGGCAACGATGCCGCCGCGTCCTTCTTCTCTTTCTCAAACTGCTGGCGGAGCAACGAGAACTGCCTCTTTGTGTCAAGCGTAAACTCTCCATTCTCGATCCAGGAGAAGTATGACGGCTCTGACATATATACTTCACGTGCTGTTTTCCCCCTATGCTTACCGAATGTTATGACAGCCTCTTTCTTGTCATTTAGGGCAAGCCTTCCGGCATAATCGACGTTTTTCTGCCTTTCTGAAAAATTGGTAAGGAACTCGACATCGTTTTTCAGTGTCTCGGGATACCTGTCAAGCTGTGCTTTCAGCACTTCGTATGTAGCCATCGTATCAGCCTCTGCAGCGTGTGCATTCTCAAGCTCCTGTCCGCAATAGAAGCGGTAGGCCGCTTTGAGGTTGCGCGGCTCCAGAACGTGGTATATGTTCTGCACGTCCACCATCTTTTTCTGGTGCAGATTGATTGACGGCTTTTTGTTTGTGTATTTTCTTATCCTTTCAATCTCCTCCGCAAGCATCGGAAGGTCGAATTTGGTGGAATTGAATCCGGAAAGATTGCTGTTGCCGATCATTTCCACCACCTCGTCTATGATGTCATAGAAAGTAGGGCATCCGGCAAGGTCTTCATCTTTGATTCCGTGTACTGCCATCGCGCTCGGATTTATGGGCCTTTGGCATCCTCGCTCGTAGTCCCACGGTCTGACGCGCCATGTCCTGACGACCGGCTTCGCCTCTCCCGGCACAGCCTTGACAAAACTCAGTTCAATAATACTGTCTGAGGCAATATTAAGCCCCGTACTCTCGATGTCAAAAAAGAGCAGGGGCCTTTCAAGGTTCAGTTCCATATCTTTATGCAATCATTATCGGCATAAGGATACCGCATATCTTTTCGCTTTCAGCTTCTTCTTCAGACGGCACGATAAGGGCAGCGCGTCTGCTGTCAGCGAACTTTATGACAATTTCATTGCAGTTCATATTGTTGAGGATGTCAATCATAAAGGTTGACTTGAATCCGATTGTCAAATCGTCACCTTCATATTGACAGTCCATCTTCTCATATGCCGCGATTGAGAATCCGAGGTCCTGTGCGGAAATTTCAAGCGAACCGCTCTTCAGGTCAAACTTTATATGGTTTGAAGCCTTGTTTGCGCAGACTGATACGCGGCGTACTGTATTCAGCAGCAGTGTACGGTCTATTTTCAGCACATTGGAGTTGTTCTGAGGGATTACATCCCTGTATTTTGGATATTTGCCTACTACCAGACGGCATACTACCATTGTCGAGTCAAAGTTGAATATTACATTCTTGGAATCGAAAGTGATGTCAACCGTCTCCACATTTTTGCCGATGATTGACCTGAGTACGGCAGCCGGTCTTTTGTGAAGGATGAATGATGCTTTCTCAGCTGATTTCACATCGTTTGTAGTGTAGCATATCAGCTTGTGCGAATCGGATGCGACAAGAGTCGTGGAATCCGGCTCGAAATCGAAGAGGATACCGTTCATCGCCGGTCTGATTTCATCATCTGCAGTGGCGTAGATTGTGCCCGCAATTCCTTCTACGAGGCTTTGTGCAGGGAACTGTATGTTGACGGCAGTCTCGTCGGTGGTCATTATCTCAGGGTAGTCTTCTGCCGGGAAATATGGCAATGTGGAAGTACCGCTTGACCAGATGCATTCGAATGATGTGTCATTCTTTGTCTCGATTGTAAGCGGCTGGTCCGGAAGCTCCTTCAGCAGATTTGTGATGTGGCTGGCAGGAACTGCGATCTGGCCTTCTTCGGAAGTGTTTTCAACTTCCAGTTCTGTCTTCAATGTCAGTTCTGTGTCTGATGCTGTAATTTCCAGCCTGTCTCCTTTAAGGTTGAAAAGGAAATTTTCAAGAATCGGCAATGCTGACTTCGTCGGGATAGCCTTTGATACTGAAAGGATACCGCGAAGCAGCTCTGAGCTTGATATTACGAATTTCATAATTTATAATGTTTTTACTTTGTTCTTTTTCTGTGCACTATATTTAATTTGACTCTACCGAGGCAAATACTTATATATGGACACGAAGTGGACAAATATACGGAATTATTTGGAAACCTTTGGCATATAATTTGATTTTTCTGCGCCGGCCTGACATCAGGTGAAAGTTATTGCGTACGAAATAAAATCATTAAATCATACAATTATGAAAAAAGGAATATTAATCGCGTTGGTTGCGGCCTTAGTCGGCGGGTTGACCGCTTTTTTCGTGTCCAGGGCATACGCACCGGAATCTGCTGAGATGGTAATGTCATCTGATGGAGCACAGTACAGGACTGTCAATCTGTCACTTGACGATTATCCGGATTTCACGTATGCGGCTGAATCTGCGGTAGATGCAGTCGTATATGTAAAAGTGACGGTAAAGGATGTCAGACGCTCCGCCCCGAATTCGCTGTTCGATTTCTTTTTCGGATATGAAGGGACTCCACAGTCCCGCGAAAGGGTAGGAAGCGGTTCAGGAGTCATTATCCGTCCTGACGGCTATATCGTAACCAACAATCACGTCATTGAAGGGGCGTCCAAAATAGAGGTCACGCTGAACAACAACAAGACATACGAGGCGACTCTTGTAGGTACGGACCCGGCGACTGATGTGGCTCTTATCAAGATAGAAGCACAGGGGCTGCCTGTGATTCCTTTCGGAAACTCCGACAAGCTGAGACTCGGGGAGTGGGTGCTTGCGATCGGAAGCCCGTATGATCTCCGTTCGACCATTACGGCCGGAATCGTCAGCGCGAAAGGAAGGACTATGCCGAATTACACAGGAGAATTCAAAATTGAGGCTTTCATCCAGACCGATGCGGCCGTGAACCCTGGAAACAGTGGTGGAGCTTTGGTCGACAAAGCCGGAAATCTTGTTGGTGTCAATACGGCAATCATTTCACAGACAGGTTCTTATGCTGGGTATTCATTCGCGGTGCCTTCCAATATCGTCAAAAAGATTGTAGATGACCTTATTGATTACGGAAGCGTAAAACGTGCTCTTCTCGGAGTTACAATGAGACCTCTTGATGAGAAAATTGCATCAGAAATGAAACTTTCTTCATTAAACGGCGTATATATTACTGAGGTTTTGAAAGGAAGCGCGGCTGATAAGGCCGGAGTCAAGGAAGGCGACGTGCTTGTCGCAATAGATTCCGTCAGACTTACCAATGCCGCTTCGGTTCAGGAGAATGTCAACAAGTTCCATCCGGGTGACAAGGCTGTACTCACTGTCATAAGGGACGGTAAGGAAAAGAAACTTGACGTCACTTTCAAAGGTACGGCTGAAGAGACCGGTACAGTGGATGAGAGCGGTGCAGTTGCATTCTACGGATCCAAGATAAAGGAAGCTTCAGGGGAGACCCTTCAGAAATTGGGCCTGAAGCGCGGTGTGGAGATAGTTTCAGTCGGTCCCGGCAAGATTATGGATGCCGGAGTATCAGAAGGTTTTGTCATTCTCTATGTCAACGACCAGCCTGTAAGCAAACCTCAAGACGTGATAAACATAATCAAGAAGTCGAAGAGGGCAGTTTACATAGAAGGCGTGACCCCTTATGGTAAATCATCCTATTTCGGCTTCGGAATATAGGAGAAAATAGATGAGACAATTAAAGATTACAAAATCGATTACCAACCGAGAGAGCGCATCACTTGACAAATATCTTCAGGAGATCGGACGTGAGGAGTTGATTACTGTGGAGGATGAGGTAGAGCTCGCCCAGCGTATCCGCAAAGGAGATCAGGCGGCCCTGGAGAAACTTACAAGAGCGAATTTGAGATTTGTCGTTTCTGTTGCCAAACAGTATCAGAATCAGGGACTCAGTCTTCCTGACCTTATAAACGAGGGAAACCTCGGGCTTATAAAGGCTGCAGAGAAGTTTGATGAGACAAGGGGATTCAAATTCATCT
>VSOK01000080.1 GCA_009774765.1 Bacteroidales bacterium | reverse complement strand
TTCCCGTCCAGAAGAGCACGGGTGATGACATCCGCGCTGTCCCTTTCCGTGCTGTGACCGTAGAACGCAGCCGGTGTAGCATCCGCTATATTGCCGAGCGATACGACTCCTACAGCACGGCCCCTGTCATAGAACCAGTCAGACAAAGACGGGCAGGCAACTCCGTCCGAAGACATCGAAATGTGTCTGTTGTCGTGCTTTTCACCTGTGGCAAGCGCGCTTCCTCCAGCAGCAGAATCGGTTGTGAAAGAATCTTTCGCGTGATTTATCTGCAGACCTATATATTTCATATTGAGCAGGGAAAGTCCCCGGTTGGCATACGCTCCGGCGGTAATCTGATTGAGTCCCATACCGTCACCGATCAGGAAGATCACATTCTTGACAGGACGTGCTGCCCCGTCGCTCGCGTATGTAGGACGGTAGACATCCATATTGTCAGACAACACCATCTTTTCATTCCTGAATCCGCTGAAATTACGTGTGGTCTTGTCAAGTTTCTTTGTCCCTGTAACTCCGGAAGAGTTTGAGATATGGTCTCCTATACAGAAATTCCTGTTGCCGAAATCCGAGAAAAATGCAGCGCAGGTCTCCGGGACATCAGTATTGATGTAGTCGACTCCCATATTGAGAAATATATAATAGACAGTGACGCCTTCAGGAGCATTCCAGAAACGTATAGGCTTGTTGAGACTGTGGGCATAGTCTATGACTTCCATAAGTCTGCCATATTCCGCAGGCAGAATCGAACCTTTGCCGTTCCAGGTGGAATATCCTCTGAAATTCGTACTGAACAGAGCTACTCTCTTCAGCTGTTCAGGAGTATATCCGGCATCTATAATGCCGTCATACCCGATATATTCCGGATATTTCACAAAATCTTCCGGAGAAGGCACATTTCCGGTTATGACCACTCTGACCGCATCCGGATTGACGGAAGGATCAAAGACCTCCGGATATTTTTTCAGCTTTGCCACAAGGGCCTTCATCGCCGGAGCCGTCTCGGACTTGAGCTCCACCATCAGCTGCATCTTTGCGTCAGAATCTTTCCAGGCGCGTCCCCCATTGAGTCTGAACAGCGAAACAATAGGCTGAAGATACATATTGTCAAAGCTCCTTTCAGGGGTAAGGTCTTCAATTTCGTGACCGACAAGCAGACGGCCTCCCTTAAGGAAGACATCCGCTTCTATTGAATTGACTTTCTGAGAATAAGCCTGATAGAAAGGTACTTCACGCGTATAATCATTGTGTGAATGAATCATTATCGGAGTCTGTGCCGACATTGCGCAGGAAAGCATCAATGCCGCGGCTGCCGACAATATTGGAATCAGTTTCATAGTGATGTATTATTAATCGTTTATTTTGCTTCAATGTCAGCCTGCAACCATTTGTACAAGCATACCATAACGGGAATCATCTGCAGAAAAGACGGCTTTCCGGAATTGAAGAAAACCCTGAATCGGAAGTTTTCTTCCAGCCCCATTCAAACTCCTGGCCTTCATAGTCTTCAAAATACAGCAGTTCGAACCTGTGCAGCCCCTTTTCCAGGGCGATACGTCCAGTAGCGGCTACAGCTGCGTGGGAGCCGTCATTGTTGACGACCTTGACACCGTCTATATAAAGGACACTTCCATCATCGCTTTTTGTCATAAACTCCCATACGCCTTGCTCAGGGACATCTACATACCCGCTGAAAACATATCCGAAATGGTCTTCGTCAGGCGCTCCGGCAATAGACGGGGACGGCATCCTACCTTTATCGGCAGGAGAAACGGATGCCAGCCCGGCCACATTGGAGAATTTTCCCCTGTAATAATTATACGATACCCCGTTTTTCAGTCCTTCCACATTGTATGAAGGCAGGAAATCAGCCTTTACGGCATTGAATACAACCGTCATACTCTCTTTCAGCCCCTCCCTGTAGGCTTTTGCCTTGATTACTGACGAGTTTTTCAGGACAAAAGGACCGTCATATAATTTTGAATCCGCAGACGGCTCGCTTCCGTCAAGAGTATATCGTATTTCCGCCCCGTCCGTCAATGTGGACATAGTCATTTCCACTTCATCCACAAACAGGTCAAGATGCGAATCCGTATAAGGTATGGAGACAAAATCGTACCCGGTCATTGAATAAGGGCTGTCTTCCGGTCGGATTCCTCTTCCATACTCAGGTTTACAAGACATTTTGAATTCAAGTTCACCTCCGTCCATAATCATATCGTAGGTCAGATAATTCTCCCCGACAGTCCTTCCGTTGAGTGTCACATCCTTTACATAAACGTTACGGCGCGGACTGTCAGCCGTGATATTCAACACCTTGCCGTCCGCCAGCCTTATGGACACCTCTTTGAACAGAGGGGAACCGATTACGAACTGGTTTGAACCCGGACACACCGGATAGAATCCCATAGCGGAGAAAATATACCAGGCAGACATCTGTCCGCAATCCTCATTTCCGATAATTCCTTCAGGAGAAGGCTGATACATCTCATCAAGAAGTTTACGGACCAGCTCCTGCGTCTTCCATGGCATAGCCTGCCAGCAATAGAGATAGGCCAGATGATGACTCGGTTCATTACCGTGGGCATACTGCCCCATAAGTCCGGTAACATCCTGCAGCTCTATCCCGGAATTGTCTGTCTCCAAAGTGAAAAGCTCATCCAAAGCCGAGGTGAACTTGTCCTTTCCTCCGAAAAGCTGCTCCATTGCGCGCACATCGTGCGGAACGGCAAACCGGTAATGCCAAGGGGTCGCCTCCGTATAATCCCTTCCTGTAGAAAATATATCAAACGGCTCGGTCCAGCTCCCGTTCTGATGGTGTCCTCTGAAAAATGATGTCGCACCGTCAAACACGTTATTATAATTCAGGGCACGCGAATAATACTCCTCAGCCGTCCCGGTCTCTCCCATAGCTTCAGCCATACGGGCTATAGCCCAGTCGTCATAAGAATATTCAAGCGTCAACGACACCGACTCCGGTTTTATGTTAGCCGGCACATATCCGTTCGCCACATACAGGTCCGAACCCTTTTTGTTGATACAGGAAGAATGGACCATAGCCTCAAGAGCACTCTTGGCATCAAAGCCTCTGATTCCCTTCAGATAAGCATCGGCAATGACGGACGCGGAATGGTATCCTATCATTGTTCCGGTCTCCCCTGATGCAAGAGGCCATATAGGAAGTTCTCCGCTATGATCGTACATATCCATCATACTCCAAACCATATCATTGACAAAGGCGGTATCAATCAAAGTCTGGAGAGGATGCCAGGCACGGTATGTATCCCACAAGGAGAATGTGGAATAGTATTTCCTTCCTTCAGGGACCACGGCAATCGAGCCGTCGTGCCTTCTGTACTGCCCGTTTACATCGTTCATTATATTCGGGCACATCTTTGTATGATACAGCGACGTGTAGAAATTCTTAAGGTCCTTCCTGCTTCCGCCTTTTGCGGAAATCGCCTCCAGTTCACCGCGCCAGACATCCTCACTTGCCTTGCGCACCTTTTCGAAATCAAGTTCAGGCACCTCAGAAATCCTGTTCTCCATCGCATTGCCACAGCTTACCGACGAAAGTCCAACGGCAGCCACGACAACATCAGCACCTGAGGGGAATGTGATACAGGCCTGTTTGCCGTCTATGATATCCACATTTTCAAACGGGACTGAAAACTTTGCGGAGAAATACACATAATGGTCATATACCCATCCCTGTGTCCTCCTCATACCGGATATTTCATCCTGCGATACAACGGACAATTCAGTCATATCCACTGTCTCCCCGCCAAGAGAATGAAGGAGATCCACAAGAATCTGCCTTTCCCCTTCTTCCCGGAACGTGTACCTGTGGACTCCGGTGCGCGGCGTAGCAGTCAGCTCGGCTGAAATCCCGTCCTTTCTGAAATCCACGGAATAGTATCCGCAGGAAGCTTTCTCATCCGAATGGGAGAACCGGTACGGAGGTCTTTCATAAAGACCGTCAGCCTTGGACAGCTTCCTTGCCGAAGGGTAGAAAAGGATGTCGGCAAGGTCGGCACACCCTGTACCGCTTAGATGGGTATGGGAGAATCCCAAAATGGAATCGTCTGAATAATGGTATCCCGAGCATGCGTCCCATCCCTCAACACGGGTATCCGGACTCAACTGGACCATACCGTAAGGAACAGTCGCACCAGGAAATGTGTGTCCGTGGAATCCTGTCCCTATCATAGGATCTACAAAATCCACCGGATCAATCTGCTGTGAGCATCCATAAAATATTATGGAAAACAAGGCAAAATAGGCTATACGTTTCATCTGTCATTATTTGTGGTCTTACAAAATTATGGAAGATAATTTTGCCGACATACGCAAATTGCGCTTTTATATCCTCGGATAGCGCAGAACCCTGAATGGAAAACGGCTATTTGTTTTTTTGTTTTCGGTATTCGGAAGGAGACACTCCTTTTATCTTTTTGAATACACGGGAAATATTTTTGATGTCGGAGAAACCGAGTTCAAATGCAGATTCAGAAACTGTTTTTCCCTCACAGAGCATCTGCGCGATCTTGTCCACGCGGACACGCTGTATATAGTCGTAGATTGACATCTTCATCACTTTCCTGAATCTTGATTCAAGAAGCCTGCGCGATAGAGGGACCTGGGCGACAAGTTCATCCACGGAGAGTCTGGTCGCTATCCTTTCGTGGATATACCTCAGAACACGGGCGATATAAGGGTCATCATTAACGAAAATATCTGATGAAGTGCGCGTTGCAATATGAGTAATCGGAACCACTATATCCTCAGCAGGACAGGAGCGGTTATGAAGCATAAAATCAATCATCTTGGCCACAGCATATCCTCCCTGCTCCACATCCTGGCATATAGATGACAGATTGGGAGTGGACAGACGGCAGATTGTCTCGTCATTGTCCATCCCGAGAAGGGTGATGTCCTCCGGAATACGTATCGGGGACTCTTTCCTGTTGCCGTTGATTATGCTGCATACTTCGGTTATATAATACGCCTGATTGTCATCACATGCCATTATTGCGACAGGTTTGGGAAGCGAGATGAGCCATTCGGCCATCCTGTCGTAGTCGTAGTTCCACATCACGTGCTGAGGGACAAGAAGCTCTGAAAAAGTATAATTCGGGTCCACCGACAGTATCGTATCCCTGAAAGCGGCATATCTTTCATCAGACCAGATGAAATCCTTCAGACCGTAATATGCGAAATTATGAAAACCTTTTTTCATAAGATATTTGGCTCCCATAATCCCTGCCTCGGTATTCTGTCCCTTTATGTTGAGAATCTCATTGAAACGGACCTTGAAATCCTGGGCAATTGCTATTATCCCGTTTTTGGCAAACAGCCCCACATCATCGTCTTCTTCAAACTGCCCGATGACAGCATCGGCCTTTGTACGCAGGGCATAGTCCACAACTTCCTGGATTCCGTATTTGTCTCTGATAGAAAGCGGTAGACGGCAGATGCTCCACGCCTCCCCTTCCTCACGGGCATAGCGTGCGACCCCGAGCAGAAGCCCCCTTGCATAGGCTTCAGAAAAATCTGTCATAAAAATCAGACGTGCCATTCAGCAAATATAGTAAAA
>VSOK01000008.1 GCA_009774765.1 Bacteroidales bacterium | reverse complement strand
TCAGTATTCTATATAGACTGCAGAAATCAGCAGATAACCCTTTTCCCTCCCGGAAAGTCCACCGGAAGGATGATGGCCAATGTCGGGCGTTCAAGGAGTTGCGGCGTGGAGGCTGAACTGGGATATATGTACCGGGGCTTCGGCCTTGCCGCTTCAGCGGGTTATACAGATGCCAGATTTGTCTTTTATGACGACGGTCACAATGACAACAGCGGCAACCGGATTCCCTACTCTCCGGAATTTACGGCTTTTGTACGCGCTTCCTATACTTTGGGGTTGGGCTCGGATATTGTGAGGAATCTGAATCTGGCTGCTGATTTGCGCTGCACTGGAAGGATGTGGTGGAATGAGACCAATACCTTGTCACAGGCCCCGTATGTGCTGCTTGGAGCGGATATGTCATTGGATTTCAAGTGGTTTGACCTTTTCTTCAGGGGTGAGAACCTGACAGGGACTGTGTATGATACGTTTTATTTCATGTCTGTCGGCAATTCTTTCTTCCAGAGGGGAAAGCCTTTCAAATGGAGTGCTGGCATAAGCATAGAGTTTTGATATATAATTGTTTGAATGATGAAAAGAATATTTTGTGCATTTGGCTTATTGATGGCATTGGTTGCCTGCGGGAAGATTGATACGGAGATTACAAAAGAGACTCCAAAATATGTCGGTTCTGTCATCGTTGAGAATGACGGTCCTCAGACTTTCGGAAATGTAGGTGTGCAGGTTGCCTTTGACGATGCTTCAGGGGTTATGGAAATGAAGATACTCAAAGTCAGATTTGCCTCCATGATGCCGCGTATGGACGTTACGATACAGTCGGTTCCGTTTGTCAGGTCTGTTGAAAACGGTGTTGAGACCGTGGCGTTCAGCGGAGACAATATAATCCCTTTTGCCGTGGGAGCATACCAGAGCAAGTATATCGTCACGGACCTTGAAGGAAGTATTGTCGGCAACAGGATGGAATTCTCTTTGAATTTCGGTCAGTATCCTACGGTCTATTCGGGAGTTATGTAGTTCTTGTATGGTTGGAAATCCGGTACAAAAGACTAAGGATTTTAACCTTTTTGACTGAAATGATTAAAATATGTTTGCAAAAATTTGCAGACTTGTTTTAATTTATTACCTTTGCATCGGACATAAGAATTTTTCGTGTCTATTTGTTAAGTTCGTTTTATATACAATGCAGGTCTCTTGGGGAGGAGACCTGCATTTCTTTTTGTCCTGTGGCTGAGTCTCTGTGTGTTGTTTGTAAGTCCTTGTAATACAATTGTATGTAATCGGTATGGTTATATATGGGTATGCTGATTTTCAATTGTTTGTCAATGGGTTTTGCCTTCCTTGTTTGGGTTCTTTGTAAATTTTTGTACCTTTATACGATTTTTGGATAAAAATGTAAGAGAATATACATTTCCGACAGGATTTTTATTCGTCAAACTCAGAAAACCGTGTACAATTATTAACAATAAAACTTATTCAAAATGAACAAAAAAGGTAATGTCCTTGCGATTGTGATTATGTTCTTCCTTTTCGCAATGATCTCTTTCGTGACAGGACTTCAGAACCCTATGGGTGTTATCGTCAAGGCTCAGTTCGGGGCTTCCAATGCAATGTCCCAGCTCGGCAATCTTGCAAACTTTATCGCTTATGCCTTTATGGGACTCCCTGCGGGTTTCATTCTTAAGAAGTATGGCTACAAGATTACTTCACTTGCCGCTGTTACAGTAGGTTTTGTGGGTGTAGGAGTGTCTTTCCTTTCAGGCGTATCTGAAAGTTTTGCAATCTATCTTACCGGAGCTTTCATTTCAGGATTCTCGATGTGTATGCTCAACACTGTTGTGAACCCTATGCTGAATACTCTCGGCGGTGGCGGAAACAAAGGAAACCAGCTCATCCAGTTCGGAGGTTCGCTCAATTCACTTGCTGCCACTATCGTTCCTGTATTTGTCGGCTATCTTATCGGTAATGCCGCACAGGCAAAGATTACAGATGCGAATCCTGCCCTTTTCATAGCGATGGGTATCTTCGCGCTTGCTTTCATCATCATCCTCTTCTCTCAGATTCCTGAGCCGGAGCTTGAGGCTGCAGCTGTCGCAAAAGATAAAAAAACCGAGGGCACTATGGCAAGTATCAAAGGTGCTCTTGCACACCGCAACCTTGTTTTCGGTGTCATCGCGATTTTTGTGTACGTGGGTGTTGAGGTAGGTATTCCTAACATCGCCAATCTTTATATGACTTCAGGCGAGATCGGTCTTGCTGCTTCAGTCGCAGGTACCGTAGTCGGAATCTACTGGCTTCTTATGCTTTGTGGAAGGTTCCTCGGTGGTCTTATCGGAGGAAAGGTTTCAAGCCGTGCAATGATGATAACTGTTTCATCTGTGGCTGCAGTCCTTCTTCTTCTCGGAATGTTCCTCCCTTCTACTATGGTTACATTCCCTACTATCACACAGGAGCTTACATTCTCTACAACACAGATTCCTCTCGGAGTCGTATTCTTTATGCTCTGCGGTCTCTGTACTTCTGTCATGTGGGGAAGCATATTCAACCTTGCTGTTGAAGGTCTCGGCAAATATACATCAATCGCATCAGGTCTCTTTATGGTGATGGTATGCGGCGGTGGAGTGCTTCCGCTCATCCAGGGATGGGTAGCTGACGCATTCGGATTCCTTCAGAGCTACTGGGTTCTTGTAATAGGAGTGTTCTATATGCTTATTTTCGCTCTGTTCCTTTCAAAACCATCAAAGACTGAATAATTATGGATACACAATATGTAGTAGGAATTGACATAGGTGGACAGACCACCAAGCTCGGTGTTGTCGACGCAAGGGGAACAGTGCTTGCACAGACTGTAATCCGTACGGACACTTATGACGATGTCGTAAAATATGTCGATGAACTTTCCGATGCTCTCAGGAGAATCATAAAGGAAGCCGGTGCTGAAGGCAATATCAGGGGTATCGGAGTCGGTGCGCCGAACGGAAACTATTATACCGGTACAATTGAGAATGCCGTCAACATATCATGGGGAGGCAACAAGACGATATCTTTCGCCAAGCTGCTTTCAGAGAATATGGACGGTCTTCCTGTCGCTCTTACAAATGACGCAAACGCGGCGGCTGTAGGTGAAATGACATACGGAGCGGCCCGCGGTATGAAGAACTTTATTATGATTACTCTTGGAACAGGTGTCGGAAGCGGTATCGTCATCAACGGAGAGGTAGTCTATGGTCATGACGGATTCGCCGGAGAGCTTGGACATACCTGTGCTGTCCGCAACAACGGACGTACCTGCAACTGCGGAAAGACCGGATGTCTTGAAACATACGCTTCCGCTACAGGAGTTGCCCGTACAGCCCGTGAGTGGCTTGAGCTCAGCGATGAGCCTTCTTCTCTCCGCAGCCTTGACAACATTTCATCAAAGGATGTATATGAAGCTGCAAAGGAAGGGGACAAGATGGCTCTTAAGATATTTGAGTTCACCGGTAATATGCTTGGACGCTCATTTGCTGATTTTGTCGCATTCAGCGCGCCTGAGGCAATAGTTCTCTTCGGAGGTCTTGCCCGCGCCAAAGAATATCTCACCAAGCCTATAGAGGAATCGATGAACGCGAACCTGCTTCATCTCTGGAGAGACAAGATCAAGATTGTATTTTCTCAGCTTAAGGAGTCTGATGCGGCTATACTTGGTGCATCTGCCCTCGCTTGGGAACTGTAGGAGTATTGCAATCTGACGCTATGCGTCATTAGATAAAAATGGCTGACGACAATATCGTCAGCCATTTTTATCTAATGTGAAATTTCTTTATTCCTGGTTTGAGATGGCGTAGTTGTAGTCTTCTTCCGTGAAATGGAATGTATAGATCTTTCCCCATTTTGTTTTTTTCATCGGTCTGCTTTCATAACTGGCAAGACTGCATACATTGTGGTATACGGTATTGTCCGAATATCTGTGTTCTATTGAATATACATTGTCAAAGGTTATTTCTGCCACATCTCCAACAGTAAAACCGGGAGCTCCCCAGGATTCTCCATAATTTCCGACATAACTTCCATAAGGTTCAATAACAGCTTCCAACGGGAAAAACTGTGCCTCTATCTTCAACCGTATTGTATGGCTTGTCTGATTGATATACACCAAATCTGCGGGAAAGACGTAGTCCACATTTCGACACGAACATAATGCCAACACTGCCATCAGCAGGATTAATCTCTTTTTCATAATAATTTGATTGAAATACTTGATATAGATGCAGAAACGTCGGTTTGTGTTGCAAATGAAAACTGAAATAGGCTGAATAGCAACAACTATTCAGCCTATTCAGGTCTGTCGGTATTCCGCGATTGTTTTATTGCAGTTTGTGGATGGCGAGGCCGCTTCTCAGCTTAGGCTCGAACCAGGTGGTTTTAGGAGGCATTATATTACCGGAATCCGCTATGTCCACAAGCTGTTTCATAGAGACAGGGTACAGGGCGAATGCCACTGCCATCTCTCCGCTGTCAACCCTGCGCGCAAGTTCTCCGATACCGCGGATCCCTCCGACGAAATCGATTCTCTTGTCCGTACGCAGATCCTTTATTCCGAGTATTCTGTCCAGTACAAGATTGGAAAGAATAGTCACGTCAAGGACACCTATAGGATCATTGTCGTCATATCTTCCTTCCTTTGCCTTCAATGAGTACCATTTGCCGGAAAGATACATAGAGAACTGGTGCAGACAGGCCGGTTTGAACGCTTCCTTGCCGCTTTCCTTTCTTTTGGTCTCGCACCCGAGAGGGGTGATTTCAAAATCTTCGGACAGCTTTTCGAGGAACTGTTCATTTTCCAGTCCGTTGAGGTCCTTTATGACACGGTTGTAGTCGATTATCTTCAGCTGGCTTTCCGGAAATGCCACCGCCATAAAATAATTGTATTCCTCCTCTCCGGTGTGTGCCGGATTTTCTTTGCGCTTTTCTTCGCCTACCCTTGCTGCCGCTGCCGTACGGTGATGTCCGTCAGCGACATAGAATGCAGGTATATTGCTGAAAGTCTTTGTGATTGTCTCTATGGTCTGCTGGTCGTCAATAATCCAGAAATGATGTCCGAATCCGTCTGACGCCACAAAATCATATTCCGGAGCACGGGATGTGAATTTCTTTACAATGTCATTTATGACTTCATTGTCGGGATATGAGAAGAATACAGGTTCTATGTTCGCATTCTGTATACGGACGTGTATCATCCTGTCGTCTTCTTTTTCCTTGCGGGTCAGTTCGTGCTTTTTTATCTTGCCTTCTGCATAGTCATCAGTGTGTGCACACACGACAAGTCCATATTGGGTCCTTCCGTCCATTGTCTGTGCATAGACATAATAGTACGGCTTTTCGTCCTGTTTCAGCCATCCTTTCTCCTGCCAGCCGAGGAAGTTCTCGACAGCTTTGTCGTATGCCTGTGTACTGTGCTCATCTATGATAGGGGAGAAGTCTATTTCCGGCTTTGTTATGTGAAGCAGGGATTTTTCACCGGCTTCTGCTTTGGCTTCTTCCGAATTGAGGACGTCATAAGGGCGTGCCGCCACTTCCTCGACATATTGTTTAGGCGGTCTGATAGCCGCGAAAGGTCTGATTCTTACCATAATGTTCCAAATTATATGATCACCCTGGATGACAGATTATTTGTTGACCTGGAATCTGGTGCATCCTGACGTGAAGAAATCCACTATCTGCCTTGCCGCTGCGATTCCGGCATTTATGTTGGCTTCCGCTGTCTCAGCTCCCATTTTCTTCGGAGTTGCGAACACGCGTTTTCCGAATTTTTCATTCAGTTCACTCTGGCATCCTGCAGCGATGTCAGTTACATATTTGAGGTCCGGCCTGTCTGTAAGCACTTTTACAAGCTCGGCCTCATTTATGATTTCTTTTCGTGCGGTGTTGAGCAGGCATCCTCCTGCCGGCATTCTTGAAATGAGATCATATCCGATTGAACCTATGGTCTGCGGGGTCGCCGGGATATGAAGAGAAATGAAATTGCATTCAGAATACATCTGCTCACATGATCCGTCAGCGACCACAATGTCGGCTTTCCATGTCTAATCGGTCACAAAGGGGTCGAATGCCATGACTTCCATACCCAGTGCCTGCGCTTTTTTTGCAACGAGCCTCCCGACGTTTCCGTATGCCTGTATGCCGATCTTCTTCCCGCTGATTTCAGTTCCGGTACCTGGAGTGAACTGGTTGCGCGACATATATATAATCATCGATATTGCAAGTTCGGCGACGGCATTGGCGTTCTGTCCCGGGGTGTTCATAGCGACGATTCTCCTTGAAGTGCAGGCCGGAAGGTCAAGATTGTCATATCCGGCACCTGCCCTTACGACTATCTTGAGGTTTTTTGCGGCATTGATTACTTCTTCTGTCACCTTGTCGGAGCGTACTATAAGTGCATCCGCGTCCGCGACAGCCTCGAGAAGCTGTGCCTTGTCAGTATATTTTTCAAGCAGGACAACGTCGAGTCCGCCTTTGGCCGCCGTTTCTCTGATTCCGTTTACCGCAGCTGCAGCGAACGGCTTTTCCGTAGCTATGAGTATTTTCATGGCAATATTTCTTTTTATTGTTTTTTCAGCTTTTCAAATTCGGCCATACAGTCCACAAGGGCCTGTACGCTTTCTTTCGGGCAGGCATTGTATATGGATGCCCTGAAACCTCCGACGGACCTGTGTCCTTTGATTCCGACCATTCCTCTGTCTTTTGCGAACGCCATGAATTCATCCTGAAGATTCTCATATCCCGGAGCCATTACGAAGCATACGTTCATAATTGAGCGGTCTTCTTTGGCGGCCGTACCTGTAAACATGCTGTTGCGGTCGATCTCGTCATACAGAAGGGCCGCTTTTTCTTTGTTGATTCTGTTTATAGCCTCGACGCCACCTATGCCTTTCAGCCATTTGAGGGTCTCGTTCATTACGAAGATAGGGAATACCGGAGGGGTGTTGAACATGGATTCCCCGTCAATGTGTGTGCGGTAGTCAAGCATAGTAGGGATGTATCTGCTGACCTTTCCGAGCGCATCCTTGCGTACAATGGCGAAGGAGACTCCTGCAGGGCCTACGTTTTTCTGCGCACCTCCGTAGATAAGTGCATATTTGCTGACGTCTACCGGTCTGCTCATAATGTCGGATGACATATCCGCGATGAGCGGCACAGGACAGTCCATATCATAAGGAATCTCTGTTCCGTATATGGTATTGTTCGTCGTTATGTGAAGGTAGTCTATATCTGAAGGTATTTCGTAGCCTTTAGGTATATAACTGTATGTGCTGTCAGCCGAAGACGCTATCGCGTAGGCCTCTCCGAGTCCTTTGGCCTCTTTCAGAGCCTTCTTCGCCCATACTCCCGTTTCCAGATATGCGGCTTTCCTTTCAAGGAAATTCATTGCCACATACAGGAACTCCATACTTGCCCCTCCTCCGAGGAACAGGACTTCGTGCGTATCCGGAATATTCAGAAGTTCTTTCCACAATGCACGGCATTCATCCATTACGGCCTGCCATTCTTTTGACCTGTGCGACACTTCTATTACAGCCATTCCGGTCCCGGCAAAGTCTTTCAGAGCATCTATGGCGTTCTCTATTGCCTGGTCCGGAAGAATACACGGACCTGCGTTGAAATTATGTACTTTCTTCATAATGAAACGGTATTTTTCTCAAATGTAATCAATATCGTGAAATATCTTTCAAATTCCAATGAAAAATTGAAAAATGCTTACAGATTAGTAGATGCTTTTCGCGTCCGTAATCTTTTCGCAGAAATGGCAGAGCAGCAGGACTTCATTGTCCTGGTTTATGGTGGTGAACCTCGTCCTGATAGGCTGGTGGTTCGTTATGCACTTTGGATTCATACATTTGGCGATGCCCTCTATCACGGCAGGCATTTCAAGTTTCTTCTTTTCCACGACCTTGAAATCACGGATAATGTTTACTGTCGCTTTTGGAGCGATCAGGGCAAGCTTGTTCAGTTCTTCGTTCTCAAAGAACTTGTCGGCGATTTTTATGATGCCCTTTCTTCCGTGCAGTTTGCTGGTGAGGTTTATCCCTATTGTAATCTGGTGCTGTGTGCATTCTTTTATATTCAGTATGTCAAGTGCCTTGTACACACGGTCCGCCGGGATGTGGTCTACTACTGTCCCGTTTTCAAGCGCACTTACTTTCAGTTCTTTATGATTGTTTTCCATGATATTTTTCTTTTTATCTGTATCCGAGCAGACAGGAGATTATTGCCATACGGACATAAAGACCGTTCTCAGCCTGTTTGAAATAATATGCGTAAGGAGTGTCGTCCACGTCCTGGTCGATTTCGCCTACCCTCGGAAGAGGATGGAGGATTTTCATGTTTTCCTTGACGTTGCCGAGCATGGATGCGGACAGCCTGTACACGTCCTTTACTTTTTCGTACTCCATAGGGTCTGTGAACCTTTCCTGCTGCACACGTGTCATATATAATATGTCGCAGTCGTTCAGGTGCTCCTCCAATGAGTTTGTTTCCTTGTATCTGATGCCTTTGCTGTCCAGGAAATTCTTGTATTCCACCGGCATCTTCAGCTCGTCAGGAGCCGTGAATATGAAAGTCGGGTTGAAATGCGACATCGCCTGCAGGAGCGAATGTGTCGTCCTGCCGTATTTGAGGTCACCTACCATATTGATTGTAAGTCCTTCAAGGTGTCCCTGTGTCTGCATTATCGAATACAGGTCCAGAAGAGTCTGCGAAGGATGCTGGTTGGCTCCGTCTCCGGCGTTGACCACAGGCACTGATGCGACTTCGGAAGCATATCTTGAACTGCCTTCAAGCGGATGGCGCATAATGATCATATCGACATAGTTGGAGACAATCTTGATGGTGTCTTTAAGCGTCTCGCCTTTGCTTACGCTTGTGTTTGTCGCGTCCGAAAATCCTATTACCCTTGCACCGAGACGGTTTACGGCGGTCTCAAAGCTGAGTCTTGTCCTTGTGGAAGGCTCGAAGAACAGGCTTCCGATGACTTTGCCGTCGAGGATTTTCTGTGATCTGTTCTGTTCAAATTCCTTTGCCGTCTCTAAGACGTGCAGGATTTCCTCTTTGCTGAAATCCTGGATTGAAATAAGACTTTTACCCATATATATCAAGTTTCGTTTTTATTCAATATTATCCTGTCCGATCACCTCCTCCACAAAGCAGTCTCCGATTTTGCCGGTCTGCTCCAGGAAAGTCTCCTCCAGTGCAAGCCTTACCGGAGTCTCGATGATGCAGTTCATACCGAATTCCTGTCTGGACTGCGCAAGACCGAGATCTTTCATCACTTTCATCACGCTGTTCATACTGAGGTAGCCGAAAGTTATTCTGAATCGTTTGGATGCTATTTTTTCTATGATTTCCGAGTTTTGTATAGCGTCCGCCGCAGATGTCCTGTAGGCACGTATGAGGCCGGGGATGCCGAGTTTGATGCCTCCGAAATACCGTACAGTCACAATCAGTATGTCGCTTAATGAGTTGGAATCTATCTGTGCCAGAATAGGCCGTCCTGCTGATCCGGAAGGCTCGCCGTCATCGTTTGCGCGGAAGCGGTCGCGTCTGTATCCCAGGCGGTATGCGTAACAATGGTGCCTGGCATCGTGGTACTCCTTTTTGAGGGAGTCTACTATGGCCTTGATTTCCTCTTCTGTCTCAACCGGATAGGCGAAAGCAATGAACCGGCTTCCGTTGTCTTTGAATAGACCTCGTGCAGGAGCTGCAATGCTCCTGAAAGAATCTTGGATTTTGTCTGTGAGTTCGTCAGGTCCGTTCATTATTCGGATTTGATGTTCAATTCGGGAGCCGTTGAAAATTTTGTAAACCCGAAATCAAAAGTAGCAATTTTCATTATTATATGCAACCGCACCGAAATATTTTGTACCTTTGGCGCCGCTTAAAAAGTCATTTTATTATGGTACTGAGATACAGAGTTTCCCTTCCCGGGATTAAAGGTTTTGCAAGAGTTTATGAGATTAAAGGAAGTTCATCCCTATATTCATTCTCAAAGCAGATGAGGGCGGATATGAATTTTCCTCAGGACCAGATGGTTCTGTTCAAGGCGTTGGATGAGGCAGGGGCGGTCTCTGCAAGATATGGAATGTTTGACCTTGGAGCCGGGACCATTGATTCCGTGACCGTGGAGCAGACGCTGAAAAAAGGTGAAGTCTCTTTTGTGTATTTCTATGATACTACCAATGCCAAGAGCGTAATCGTCACATACGAGGGCGAAGCTGAACTCCGTGCCAATGTCGTGTATCCTATTCTTACAGAAGTGAAGGGCCCGGATCCGGAGGAGTTCGAAAACGGATACGTGGCGTTTGAGGACCTTCCTGACGACAAGAAGAAAGATCCTGAAGATGAGGATTGGGATGATGATGACACTGATCAGGATGATGAATCCGAAGAGGAAATCTTTGACGGAGACGAAGATGACGAGTAGGCTTTCCTAAGGCCCGGAACGGACGGACTTGTATGAAGAAGCTGCTTGTCATTTTGGGACCGACCGCAGTCGGAAAGACCGATTTCAGTATTGAGACGGCCATTTCACTCGGCTCTCCTGTCATCTCATGCGATTCCCGGCAGATATATCGGGAAATGTCCATCGGGACTGCCGTCCCGTCTGCTTCACAGCTTGCTGCCGTGAAGCATTATTTTATACATACACATACTGTTCAGGATCTGTATACTGCAGGAAAATATGAAATAGAGGCTCTTGATCTTATAAGGTCGCTTTTTGATGAAGGGCACGAGACTCTGGTTATGGCCGGCGGTTCAGGTTTCTATATAGATGCCGTGTGCAACGGGCTTGATGATTTTCCGCCAGCCGATCAGTCACTTCGTTCAGAGTTGACGGAAAGGCTTGCGTCGGAGGGGGTGGAATCACTGCGTCTTGATTTGAAACGCCTTGATCCCGAGAGCTATTCTTCCATTGACATAGCCAATGGACAGAGGGTGGTGCGCGCTTTGGAAGTCTGTCTTATGACCGGAAGACCGTTTTCCTCGTTCAAGACATCACCTATGAAAAGACGTGAGTTCGAGATAGAGAAGATAGGGCTTGTACGCTCACGTGATGTGCTCTATGACAGGTGCAACAGGCGTGTCCTTCAGATGGTTGATGACGGGCTTGTGGAGGAAGTCCGTTCTCTTGTACAATTCCGTAATCTGCCTGCGTTGCAGACGGTGGGCTATAAGGAGATTTTTGACTGGTTTGATTTTCTGGATGGAAAGGTCTCATCGGAAGGGTGGACTCCGCAGACTCCGGGGGACGGTCCTGTGACATCCCTGGAGCGTGCCGTGGAGCTTATTCAGCGCAATACGCGCCATTATGCCAAGCGTCAGCTTTCGTACTGGAACCGCGACAAGTCAATAAAGTGGAAGCAGATATAAAAAAAGCGACCGGGAATAACCAGTCGCTTTTTTATTGTAAAGGCCGTGTCAGAACGGCAGGTCGTCATCGTTGCCGCCGAAATCCGCAGGCATGTCGTCGATTGTCGGCAGCGGAGCCGAGCCCGCAGGAGCAGCTCCTGGAGCCTGGTATGGAGGAACCGGTGCACCGGTCGCCTCTATTCTCCAGGCGCGGATATCATTGTACCAGCGTCCGTTGTACTCCCTGCTGCTGAGGTTGAAGGCAATCTTCACTTTGTCTCCGACCTGGAATTTTTCCAGATCCTTTACCTTGTCTTCTCCCCACACGTTGAAGCATATCTGGGACGGGAAATTACCTTCCTGATATTCGACGATAAATTCCTGCTTCGCCCAATTCCCTCTTGCTGAAACTCCGTTCTGGACGTTCAGCTTACGTACTATCTTGCCTTCTATTTCCAAAGCCATATCGTAATGATTCTCCGGTTGTTTTTACTCCTCTGCTGCAACTTTGCCGACTTTGACAACGTCAATGTCAAAAATAAGAGTAGAGTTTGCTCCGATTGAACCTGTTGCACGTGGACCGTAGCCAAGATCAGACGGAATGTAGAGCTGGAGCTTTCCGCCCTCACCTACAAGCTGGAGACCTTCTGTCCAACCTTTGATGACCCTGTTGAGCATAAGTTTTACCGGCTCTTTTGTGCGGTCGCTTGCGTCAAACTCGGTACCGTCGATGAGTGTTCCTGTGTAATGTACATATACAGTGTCGGCAGGACCTGCTTTAACGTCGTTTCCTGCTTCGATGATTCTGTACTGAAGACCGCTCTCTGTAACTACGATGCCGTCTTTCATCTTGTTCTCCTCAAGGAATTTCTCGCCTTTCTTCTGGTTTACCTCTGCTGTATAGGCGTTTCTCTTTGTGATGAAATCGTTGAAAAGCTCGTTCATCTTTTCAGGGCTTATCTTGAACTGTCCGTTGAATTCAGGATCGTTCGGAGTTCCTTCTGCCTTGATGAAATCCATCATACCTTTTTTGATCTGCGCATAGTTGAGGTCTTCACCGAAATTGTTTGATTTGATGAAATAGCCGAAGTTGACACCTATAAGGTAGCTTACGGAATCAGTTTCTGCTTTTGTCGGGAGCTGTGCTTCTGTTTCAACTCCGCCGTTTGACTGGCAGGAAGCGGCGAAAGCGATTGCCGCTACTGCTGCTGCGATAAATTTTACTGTTTTCATATTACTTTTATTTTGTTGGTTTTTCTTTGTGGCTTTCAATTCCTGGAGCCGCTTTTATTCTGTTCTTGTTCTCCGGAAGTATCTGCGCGGCGGTAAGCTTGGCAGCCTTTTCCTTGCAGGTGCACCTGATTGCCGCAAGTCCGCAGACGGCAGCTGTTGTCGATGTGATTAGAATGCTGATCTTTCCTATATCTGTCAGTATAGGGTCGTTGAATGCCAGGCCATTGACGAATATCGACATTGTGAATCCTATTCCTCCGAGTACTCCGGCGGCTGCGAGCTGTGCCCACGTTATGCCGCTTGGCATAGCTGCCATCCTGCATTTGATGCTGATGAAGCTGAAGAGGAATATTCCTATAGGCTTTCCGAGCAGAAGTCCGAAGAATATGCCGAGCGCAAGTGAAGGTATGCCTTCACCGAAATTGTTGAAATTCAGGGCTACTCCTGCATTTGCCAATGCGAACAGAGGCATTATCAGGAAAGTCACGACCGGATGCAGCTTGCTTTCAAACGTGTGCATCAGAGGGTCGACTTTCAGAATTTCCTGGTTCATGCTGTGTATGATATGCTGCTGTTCAGGACTTGCGAGTATGTTTATCTGCGCGTTGCTTGTCAGCTTGAATTTCTTCAGCAGATATTCGATCTTGTTCTGGAACTTGAGCTCATTGATGGTTCCCCTTGCTGGGATTACCATAGCGAGAAGAACTCCTGAAATTGTCGCGTGTATGCCGGACTGGTATGTGAAGTACCACATGAAAAGACCGGGGATGATGTACATCAGCTTATTCTTGACGTGCATCCTGTTGAAGATATACAGCACGAGAAGTATGAGCGCGACATAAAGCAGGCAGCTGAAATGAATCGCGTGGGTCGGATAGAATATTGCAAGTACGATGATTGCCCCCAGGTCATCCACGATGGCCAGTGCGGTAAGGAAGACCTTTATTCCTGGAGGGACCTTGTCGCCCAGAATTGAAAGGACTCCGACGGCGAATGCGATGTCGGTGGCCATAGGAATTCCCCATCCGTGTGCGGTGTCGGGATTCCCGTGGTTGAAAATTGTAAAGATTATGGCAGGTACCAGCATTCCTCCTGCAGCCGCCATAATGGGAAGTATGGATCTTTTGATGGAAGACAGCTGCCCTACAAGCATCTCACGCTTGATTTCAAGTCCTACTACAAAAAAGAAGACCGCCATCAGGGCATCGTTTATCCATTCGCGCAGCGTCATGTCTATGGAGAAATTTCCGACTGAGATGCTTGCGCTGTTTTCCCACATCCTGTCAAACCATTCCCCTCCCGGGACTGTCGCCATCACTACGGCGACTATTGCGCACAGGAGCAGAAGGATTCCTCCTGTGGTCTGATTGTGTACAAAAGCATTAAATATGTGAAGAATTTCACGGTTTCTGTACTGTTGCAACTTGTTTTCCATTTCTGATTCGGATATATTCTGTCTTTTTTCAGAAGTTCCCGTTCTGAATTTCAATATTTGGGACGGCAAATATACAATTAAAAACACCAATAAATATTTGTCAGGCAAAAAATATTATTATAACTTAGTTGAAATTATTTGTTATTTATGGATATCGATTCAGCAGCGCTTCACAGCAAATTGAAGGAATTTTTCGGCTTTGACTCTTTCAAAGGCAGCCAGGAAGAGATTATAAGTCACCTTGTCAAAGGCAACAATGCCTTTGTCCTTATGCCTACCGGTGGAGGGAAATCATTGTGCTATCAGCTTCCTGCCCTTGTTATGGACGGGACGGCGATTGTTGTGTCGCCTTTGATCGCGCTTATGAAAAACCAGGTGGATGCGATCAGGGGATTCGTGTCGGGCCAGGACGGTATCGCGCATTTCCTGAATTCCTCTCTGACCAAGGTGCAGATTGCGGAGGTCAAGGAAGATTTGCTGTCGGGAGTCACAAAGCTGCTTTACGTGGCTCCGGAGTCGTTGACAAAAGCGGAGAACATCGCCTTGCTGAAGGAGATAAAGATTTCATTCTATGCAATTGATGAGGCGCACTGCATTTCTGAATGGGGACACGACTTCAGGCCTGAATACCGTCGTCTGAGGGCGATAATGGAAGATATAGGCAATGCCCCTGTCATTGCGTTGACCGCTACCGCTACCCCTAAAGTCCAGAGTGATATCCAGAAAAACCTCGGTATGCAGGATGCGAAGGTATTCAAGTCTTCGTTCAACAGACCGAACCTCTACTATGAGATACGTGACAAGTCCGACCCTAAAAGGGAGATCATCAGATTCATAAAGCAGCATCCGAACCGTTCCGGAATTATCTATTGCCTGAGCCGCAAAAAAGTGGAAGAGCTTGCGGGGCTGCTGAATGTCAATGGTATAAAGGCATTGCCGTACCATGCCGGACTTGATGCGAAGACACGGGCTGAAAATCAGGACAAGTTTCTGACGGAAGAGATCAATGTGATAGTGGCGACCATAGCGTTCGGTATGGGCATAGACAAGCCGGATGTGCGTTTTGTGATACATTATGATATCCCTAAAAGCATAGAGGGCTATTATCAGGAGACCGGACGTGCAGGGCGTGACGGCAAGGAAGGAAACTGTATTGCATTCTACAGCTATAAGGATATACAGAAGCTTGAGAAATTCATGCAGGGCAAGCCTGTCGCCGAACAGGAGATAGGAAAGCAGCTTCTGCTTGAGACAGTGGCGTACGCTGAGTCCAACCAGTGCCGGAGGAAACTGCTTCTGAATTATTTCGGGGAAAGCTATCAGCAGGACAACTGCGGAGCGTGCGACAACTGTCTGCATCCGAAAAAGAGGTTCGACGGAAGGGAAGAAATGTGTCTTCTGATCGAACTGGTGCAGTCTATGCCTGAGCATTTCAAGACTGAGCATCTTGCAAACATTCTGTCAGGAGTCTCAAATGCCCTTATAAAATCATACAAGCACGATGAGCTTGAGCTTTTCGGTGCGGGCAAGGAGCATTCGGTCAAGTTCTGGTCGGCTGTCATCCATCAGGGAATCATACTTCATCTTCTGGACAAGGATATCGAGTCGTATGGACTGGTTTCAGTGACGGATGCGGGACTTGCATTCCTTGAAGCCCCATACGAGCTTATGCTGACGGAAGAACGGGAATTCGTGGACGGTGAGGATGACGATGATGACGCTCCCGCAGCGGCGGTCCGCGGAGGAGGCGGAGGTGATATGATGCTTCTGTCAATGCTGAAAGACCTTCGCAAGTCTATGTCCAAGAGGCTGAATCTGCAGACCTGGGTGATATTCAGCGATGCCTCGCTTGAGGATATGTCCATAATGTATCCTGTCACTTACGATGAACTGAAGAACTGTCAGGGAGTCGGAGAAGGCAAGGCGCGCAAATTCGGAAAGGAGTTCATTGAACTGATCGGAAAATATGTCCAGGAGAACGACATTGACCGTCCTGATGATTTTGTAGTGAAATCAGTTGTCAACAAGTCTGCCAACAAAGTGTTCATCATCCAGAGCATAGACAGGAAACACTCGCTTGAAGACATTGCAGGGAACAGGGGGCTGGATATGAACGAGCTTCTTTCCGAAATAGAGGCCATCGTCTATTCGGGCACGAAATTGAACCTCAACTATTACATAGAGCAGATTATGGACGAGGACACTATGCAGGATATCTATGACTACTTCCTCGAGGACGCTGAAACGGATTCCATAGATGAGGCTATGAATGAACTTGGCCCTGACTATGACGAACAGTGCATCCGTCTTGTACGTCTGAAGTTCCTCTGCGAAGTTGCAAACTGATAAAGCTGTTCCCTGAGCGGATTATCCGATTGTGAGAGGGACGGCTTTGCGGGCTTCGAAATGTGTGAGATAACGGAATCCGTATGATTTCAGGATTGCGGCAAATTCTCCGAATCTGTGCCCTGGTCTTGAAGGATCGTGCGAATCTGAGCCGAGGCTTACAAGCTCCCCTCCCAATTCTTTGTACCTCATCAGTATGTCCTTGTCGAGTACAGGTGTGCGTCCATTGTAGTCCTGGTATGTCTTTGTGTTGATTTCCAGGGCCTTGCCTTCTTGTGCGAGATATTTTAATATTGAATCCAGGATATCGCTGAAATCTTTGTAGAAGATGCTGGATTGGGGATACGGGGCATATCTTGCGACATAGTCATAATGTCCAAGGATATCGAAGTCGACGAGCCAGGTCATTTCCTCGAATATTGTTTCGAGGTAATGTCCGTATGCCTGTTTCCAGTCTTTTCCTTCGTAATATCCTCCGTAAAACGGGTCCGTGTCGTCTATATAATGCACTGAGGCTATGACCTGGTCGAACCGGTGCTTTGACAGATGCTCACGTAGCTGCTGCCGGCAGTCGTGGTACAGGCCTGCTTCAATGCCTTTGAATACCTTTATTCCCTTCAGTGTGCCGGACAGTCTGTCGATCTCTTTCTGCTGCGCCTCTATGTCGAATACTTCAGAGACGAACTTTTCGTAGGCAGCCTTCATCGGAGGGACATAGAAATCGCAATGGTCGGTGAAGCATATTCCTTCAAGTCCGGCTGTGTATGCGGCTTTTGCGGATGCTTCAGCGGTGGTTCTGTATCCGTCAAATGAAAACTGGCTGTGGTTGTGATTGTCGTAGAATCCCATATCAGCTCAAACCTTCTATGTTGCCGTTTACTATGTCTATCTTCAGGGCGGCCGGCTCTGCCGGAAGTCCCGGCATCCTGATTATGTCACCGGCAATCGCCACTATCATTTCTGCGCCAGCATTGATTATCAGGTCCTTTATCTCTAAATTGAATCCTTCAGGTGCTCCGTAGGCCTTGGCGTCCTGGGAGAACGAATACTGGGTCTTTGCTATACAGACAGGGAAATGTGACATTCCGAGAGCTTCGATACGGGCGGATTTCTTTTTGGCCTGGCTGCTGAATGACACTGAAGACGCACCGTAGATTTCTTTTGCAATGCTTTCTATCTTTTCCTTTATGCTGAAGCTGTCATTGTAGGTCAGCTTCAGATCTTCTGAAGGTTTTTCTTCCAATGTCCGTACAACCAGTTCCGCAAGTTCTTCTGCTCCTGCGCCGCCTTCTGAAAATGCGTTGTTCAGGGCGAATCCTGCACCGTATTCCTTGCAGTGCCTGCGCACTATGTCAAGTTCCTCGTCCGAGTCTGATGCGAATCTGTTGAGGCAGACGATGACTGTCTGTCCGAAGTTCTGCAGGTTGCGTATGTGCCTGTCAAGGTTTGCGAATCCTTTGCGCAGTCCGTCCTCATCCGGTTCCGCTATGCGTTCAAGAGGTACGCTGCCGTGCATCTTGAGGCCGCGCAGTGTCGCCACAAGTATTGTCAGGGCCGGTTCAAGCCCGCTTTTGCGGCATTTTATATTGAAGAATTTTTCGGCTCCGAGATCAGCTCCGAAACCAGCTTCAGTGATGGCGTAATCACCGTATGTCATAGCGGCCTTTGTCGCTATGATCGAGTTGCACCCGTGTGCTATGTTGGCGAAAGGTCCCCCGTGCACGAATGCGGCTGTGCCTTCGGTCGTCTGTACCAGGTTCGGTCTTATCGCATCCTGTAGAAGCACAAGCACAGAGCCTGTGATGCCGAGGTCCTTTACTGTGAACGGCATATCTTCAAATGTGAATCCGAGTATTATGTTGTCTATCCTTCTCCTCATATCCTCAAGATCCGAGGAAAGGCAGAGGATTGCCATTATTTCAGATGCCGGTGTGATGTCGAATCCTGATTCCTGGGGAAGTCCGTTGGTTCTCGGGCCCAGTCCTGTCACTATCTGCCTCAGTGACCTGTCGTTGACGTCAAGCACTCTTTTCCATAATATTTCCTTGAGGGCGAAACCGTCTTTCTGGTGTCGGTATATGTAATTGTCCAGTACTGCTGAAATCAGGTTGTGTGCGGAAGTCACAGCGTGGAAGTCTCCTGTGAAATGCAGGTTTATCTTGTCCATCGGCATAATCTGGGCATATCCTCCTCCTGCCGCTCCTCCTTTCATCCCGAAACATGGACCGAGGGAGGGCTCCCTGAGTGCCAGGACTGCCTTTTTGCCGATCCTGTTCAGGCCCAGTGCCAGTCCTATCGATACTGTGGTCTTGCCGATGCCGGATTTTGTGGCGGTGATTGCCGTTACGAGAATAAGTCTGCTTTTTTTGACTTTGTCCTCATCTATTGACGTCTCCGGAATTTTGGCTATATGCTTGCCGTACTGCTCTATTACGTTTTCCGGGATTCCGATTTCTTCGGCGACATCCTTTATCTCCCTCATTGTGATGCCCCTTGCAATTTCAATATCCGACTTCATACCGCTAACTTATACATTATATGATAAAAGAGCCGCGAAAATACTAAAAAATCCTTATTTTTGCAGATGTTGTAATATGTAAGATTCAAAATGATTACTTTCGGTTTCAAGAACAGATTCGGAGGCTGGCTGAGAGCCATAGCCGCTATTGTTGTAGGTTTGATAATGGTCATAAAGCCGGAGACATCCCTGATGCTTGTCGTGAAGGTTCTGGCGGCTTTTCTGATAGCTTCCGGACTGGTGTCTTTCGCATACGGGATCATCAACAGGCAGAGAGGCGCGCTTAGCCTTATGGTAGCAAATGCGGTTGTCGATGTCGTGTTGGGTGTGATAATATTTATGTATCCGGGAGCTGTGGCAAGCGTGATAATATTCCTTCTCGGAGTCGTGCTGCTTGTACTCGGTGTATTTCAGATAGTGGTGCTCGCGAGCACTACGAGTGTGATAGGTTTCGGATTTATGTTCTTTATCTTTCCGGTGCTGTGCGCCATCGGCGGCTCTCTTCTGCTTTTCAACCCTTTCGGTTCAGCCTCCGCGCTTACTCTTGTAGCAGGTATAGCTACTCTTGTGTACGGAATCTCTGAATTCCTTGCTACCTGCAGGATGAACAAGGCTATGAAGGCCTATGATGTCAAATTTTCCGGACCTGAGACCAATAATACGGGCAAGGTCGGCAATCTGTCTGATGTCAAGGACGTGGAATACGAAAAAGTAGAGGATTGATGCCGGAATGATACCAAAGCAGACCGTTGATCAGATACTGGATTCAGCGCAGATCGTTGATGTGGTCGGGGATTTCGTCACTTTGAAGCGGCGTGGGGCCAATTATATGGCCTGCTGTCCGTTCCATAATGAGAAGACCCCGTCTTTCTACGTGTCTCCTGCCAAAGGTATATACAAATGTTTCGGATGCGGCAAGTCCGGTACGGCCGTTGGGTTCGTGATGGAGCATGAGACGCTGTCTTATGTCGATGCTCTGAAGTACCTTGCGAGAAAATACAATATAGAGGTGGTGGAAAAGGAGGAGACGGCCGAGGAAATTGCCGGAAGGCAGAGGAATGAAAGCCTGCTTCTTGTCTCGGAGTATGCCTCCAGATTTTTCCGTGATTCGCTCAGGACCCAGGAGGGCCGGTCGGTCGGTTATGCCTATTTCCAGTCAAGAGGTCTGGAGGATGCGACGATTGAGAAATTCGGTCTCGGATGGGCTCCTTCTGACAGGAAGTCTTTGTCCCGTACAGCCCGTGAGGCGGGATACAAGGAAGAGTTCCTTGTTGATACCGGACTGTGCGTAAGGAGGGATGACGGCAGTCTTACGGACAGGTTCTATGAAAGGGTGGTCTTTCCAATCCATTCTGTAAGCGGAAGGGTCATAGCTTTCGGATGCCGTACCCTGAGGTCTGACAAGACCGTGGCAAAATATGTCAATTCTCCCGAGACTGAGATATATGTCAAGAGCAAGTCCCTGTACGGAATCTATTTTGCCAAGAATGAGATTTCGCGTCAGGACAATTGTCTTCTTGTGGAAGGCTATCTTGATGTCATCTCGATGCACCAGCTCGGAATCACCAATGTCGTCGCTTCAAGCGGTACATCCCTGACCGTGGAGCAGATAAGGCTGATAAGGAAGTTCACGGAAAATGTAACTATCATATATGACGGGGATTCCGCCGGGATACACGCCGCATTGAGGGGTATCGGTCTTGTGCTGAAGGAGGGTATGAATGTAAAGGTGGTGCTTCTCCCTGACGGTGATGATCCGGATTCGTTCTCACGCAAGCATACTCAGGAGGAAGTCCGTGGCTTTATAAGTGAGCACGAACAGGATTTCATCAGTTTCAAATCTGATCTGCTCCTCAATGAGGCCGGAGGTGACCCGCTGAAGAAAGCCAATCTGATAAACGATATAGCCGATACGATAGCGTTGATTCCTGATGCGGTCAAAAGGTCTGTCTATGTGGAGAGCTGCAGCATCAAGTTCAATATAGAGGCGCAGATACTGTTTGACAGGATAAGGACGACAAGAGGAGAACTGCTGGCGGAAGAGAAGAAGCATAATGACAGACAGGCAAGGAAGCCTGTCTACGTTGATGGTCCGGACAACGGGAGTGTGCCGGTCCGTGAGGATGTGAGGATTGAACCTGCCGCAAAGCCGGGGATTACCGATCCGATGCTTGCGCCTTGCGAACGTGAGCTGCTTGATTTTGTCCTGAACAAGGGACAGGAGGTGCTGCAGTTTGACCGTGATTCGGACTTTTTTTCGGAGGAACCGCTGACAGTGGCTGATTTTATTGACGTTTCGCTTGCCGCTGACGGTGATGAGTTCTGCAATGAACTCTATCACAATGCATACGAACGTTATTTTGAATTATATGAGGAGGGGCTGTCTCAGGACCAGATTGCCCAGAGGATTATGAACAGCAGTGACCGTTATGTGGCAGAGGTCGCTTTGGACCTTGTGGTTCCGAAATACGACCTAACAGTCAAGAACTATCTTGACTCTATGACGGCAGAGGCGACACAGCTTGTGATGTATGTGCCCCGTTCTATTATCATATATAAAGTAAAACGCATAGAAAAGAGGATAAAGGATATTTCCGAAAAGCTTCTTGCGCTTGATCCAGGGGATATTGAGGGACAGAAGGATATTCTTGAAGAGCTTCAGGATCTCAACCGCAAGAAAATGATTATGAATGAAAAGCTTGGAAGGGGATTCAACAGAAAATAAACAGAAAAGTATATGGACAGCAATTACAAACGTACTTTGGTGACCTGCGCGTTGCCATACGCCAACGGACCGGTGCATATCGGTCATCTTGCCGGAGTGTATGTGCCGGCGGACATTTATGTGAGGTATCTGAGGATGAAGGGGGAGGACGTGCTTTATGTCTGCGGTTCCGACGAGCACGGTGTGCCTATCACCATCAAGGCCCAGAAGCAGGGATGTACTCCACAGGATATTGTGGACACATATAACAAGATTATCAGGGATTCGTTTTCCGGGCTGGGAATCAACTTTGACATATATTCCCGGACATCATCCGAGACCCATTCCGTGACGGCTTCGGAATTTTTCCGCAAGCTGTATGACGAGGGCAAATTCATAGAGAAGGAGAGCGAGCAGTATTATGATGAGGCTGCGGGAACCTTTCTTGCAGACCGCTATATTACCGGTACCTGTCCAAAATGCGGCTCTGAGGGAGCATACGGTGACCAGTGCGAGAAATGCGGAAGCACCCTTTCTCCGGATGAGCTGATCAATCCGAAATCAGCTTTGAGCGGAAGCGCGCTTGTCAAGAAGAGCACAAAACACTGGTATCTTCCTCTTGACCGGTATGAGTCCTGGTTGAAGGAATGGATTCTTGACGGGCACAAGGAGTGGAGGACAAATGTGTACGGACAGTGCAAATCCTGGATTGACGGAGGGCTTCAGCCGCGTGCGGTGAGCCGTGACCTTGACTGGGGAGTGCCGGTTCCTGTTGAGGGGGCCGAGGGAAAGGTGCTTTATGTGTGGTTCGATGCTCCTATCGGATATATATCAAATACTAAAGAGCTGCTTCCGCAGTCCTGGGAGACCTGGTGGAAATCCCGTGACACCAAGCTTGTGCACTTTATCGGCAAGGACAATATCGTGTTCCATTGCATTGTATTCCCGTCTATGCTCAAGGCATACGGTGATTATATACTTCCTGAGAATGTTCCTGCAAACGAGTTTCTTAACCTTGAAGGGGACAAGATCTCAACTTCACGCAACTGGGCCGTGTGGGCTCACGAATATCTCGAGCAGTTCCCGGGCAAGGAGGATGTGCTGCGCTATGTCCTGACGGCCAATGCTCCTGAGACTAAAGACAATGATTTTTCATGGAAAGACTTCCAGGCACGCAACAACAGTGAGCTTGTCGCCATCTTCGGTAATTTCGTCAACCGTGCCGTAGTGCTTACGCATAAATATTTTGAAGGTAAGGTACCTGCAGCGGGAGAACTTCTTGACATTGACAGGGAGGCTCTGGCTGAAATCCCTGTGCTCAGGGCAAGTATGGAGAAGAACCTTGATAGCTACCATTTCCGTGAGGCACTGAAGGATGCTATGGGAATCGCACGCGTGGGAAACAAGTATATCTCAGATACTGAACCGTGGAAAGTGGCCAAGTCTGATATGGCGCGTTGTGCCACCATATTGAATGTCAGCCTTCAGATATGTGCGTCTCTGGCGATTGCATTCGAGCCGTTCCTGCCGTTCTCTTCCGAGAAGCTGCGCAAAATGCTGGATGTATGTCTTTGTGCCGGAACGGATCACCGTAAGGGAGAGCAGGAGACCGTCAATACATACAGAGACGGTGAAGGTGCGGCGTTGCATACCGTGCCGGCAGTCTGTGCGTCTTCAGTCTGCCCGGGTGAGGGTAAATGCGTATGCCTGAAATGGGATATGCTCGGGAATGGAGACCTGCTTCCTGAGGGCCACCAGATAGGTGCGGCGGAGCTGCTTTTTGCCAAGATAGAGGATGATGCCATACAGGCGCAGCTTGACCGTCTTGATGCGATAAGGGCGGAAAAGGCGGCTGAAGCTGCAGCGGAGGCTGCAAAAGTGGTCGCTCCTCAGAAAGAGGAATGTACATTTGATGATTTTGGGAAAATGGATATACGCACGGCTACGGTCATTGAGGCTGAGCGGGTGCCCAAGACAGACAAACTTCTCAAGCTTACTATAGATACGGGTATCGATACACGTACTATAGTGTCCGGTATCGCTGAGTATTATTCTCCTGAAGATATGGTCGGAAAGCAGATTTGTATCCTTGCCAACCTGGCTCCTCGCAAAATACGCGGGATAGAATCAAAGGGTATGATTCTGATGGCCCGTCAGGGAGACGGCAAAATGCGTTTTGTCACTCCTCAGGAGACTCTTTCCAACGGAGCCGAGATAGGATAGGAACATTAACATAAAAAATCATATTATGAAAAAACGGTTTTATGCTCTTTGTACGGTATGTCTGGTGATATGCGGTATATTGTCCTCCTGCAATGAAGGACCCTACAGAATCCAGGACGGTGTGATAGTGTTCCCGGAGCCTTCGCGTGCTCCGGGTCAGACCGATATGCTGTCCTTTGCCGCTTCTCCGCTTGACACGGTGCGTGTCGGCTTCATCGGGCTCGGTATGCGCGGTCCTTCCGCGGTCTACCGTTTTTCATATATAGACGGTGTTCGCGTGGTTGCCCTGTGCGACCTTGAGGAGTCCCGCGTCGACTCTTGCCAGGAGCTTCTTCTCGGCCGCGGTCTCCCTTCCGCCTCCGGTTACAGCGGCCCTGACGGCTGGATGCGTCTGTGCGAACGCGATGACATCGACCTTGTTTACATCTGCACAGACTGGCTCAGCCACACCGACATGGCTGTCTACGCGATGGAGCACGGCAAGCACGTTGCCGTTGAGGTCCCGGCCGCGACGTCAGTGGCTGATTGCTGGCGTCTGGTTGACACCTCTGAGCGCACGCGCCGTCACTGTATGATGCTTGAGAACTGCGTCTACGACTTCTTTGAGCTGACGACGCTTAATATGGCGCAGCAGGGCCTTTTCGGTGAGATACTGCATGCTGAAGGCTCTTATATCCATAATCTTTCCGAGTACTGGGATGATTACTACGGCAACTGGCGCCTTGATTTCAACCGCTCTCATCGCGGCGATGTGTATGCGACGCACGGTCTCGGCCCTGACTGCCAGGTGCTTGGCATCCACCGCGGTGACCGTATGGACTATCTTGTATCGATGGACACGAAATCGGTGATAGGCCGCAGTCTTGCCGAGGATCGTATGGGCAAGGATTCTTTTGCCAACGGTGACCAGACGACTACCGTAATCCGTACCGTGAACGAAAAGACCATCCTCCTCCAGCACAACGTTTATACTCCGCGTCCATACGACCGTATGTACCAGGTTGTCGGGACGAAAGGCTATGCAGAGAAGTACCCTTATCCTGGCTACTCTTTTGAGCCGGACCAGATAGAAGACTCCATCAGGTCTTATGATGACATTTCTTCCCATAGCTTTGTTCCTGATGACGTCCGTGATGCGTTGATGGAGAAGTACCGTCATCCTATCGTCAAGGAAATAGAGGAAAAGGCAAAGAAAGTTGGCGGTCATGGCGGAATGGACTTCATAATGGACTACCGTCTTGTCTATTGTCTGCGCAACGGTCTTCCTTTGGACCAGGACGTCTATGACGCAGCCGAGTGGTCCTGCATCGGTGAACTGACATCAGCTTCCATAGAGAACGGAAGCAAGCCGGTCAGGGTCCCTGACTTCACCCGTGGTGCCTGGGACAAGCTCGACGGGTTGCATTTTGCCCTGGTGGAATAGCGTTTTATGAATTGACAGGATATTGCGATGGAAATCATCCGGGACTATGATCTTACAGCACGCAACACTTTCGGAATGAAGGTGCATTGTGCCTGCCTTGTGGAATATGACAGTGTCGGGGAGCTGGAGAAGCTGTATGCCGGGCATCTGTATGACCTTCCTAAGCCTGTACTCCATATAGGAGGAGGCAGCAATCTGCTTTTTACTAAGGATTTTCCTGGTACTGTATTTCATTCAAGGATCAGGTTTATCGATCCTGACTTCCAGTCCACGGACTGCTGTGTTGAAGTCGGTGCAGGTGTCGTGTTCGATGATTTTTGCGGCTGGGCGGCGGAGAATAATCTTTGGGGTGCGGAGAACCTGTCTTATATTCCAGGTGAAACAGGCGCGGCTGCAGTGCAGAATATCGGCGCGTACGGAGTTGAAGTCAAGGATATTATATACAAAGTCAAGTGTTTTGATGCCGTAACGGGACGTATAGTTGAATTTTCTCGGGATGAGTGCGGATATGGCTATCGGGAATCGCTTTTCAAGACAGACCGGAAAGGCAGATATGTAGTTACCTCTGTCGTTTTCCGTCTGCATAGGACTCCTGCTCCTGTCCTTGACTACGGGCATATCAGGTCTGCTGTGGAAGAAGAGGCCGGGGTATCCGGAGATGAGCTTCTGAAGGTACTGACGCCTGGACTTGTAAGGAAAGTCATTACCGATGTCCGGAAGACCAAGCTTCCTGAGCCTTCAGAGACAGGCAGTGCGGGAAGTTTTTTCAAAAATCCTGTAGTGCCCAAATCAGCATACGACAAAGTCGTGTCTGTGGCCAGACTTTCACTCGGGGACAACTGTACTGTGCCTGGATATGATGCAGGTTCCGGTTTTGTAAAGATTCCTGCAGCCTGGCTGATTGAGCAGTGCGGCTGGAAAGGTTATATTGAAGGCAATGTCGGAGTCTACGGGAAACAGCCTCTTGTGCTTGTCAATGTGACCGGCAATGCCTCTCCGGACGAAGTTGTCGCATTGGAGCGGAAAATAATCAGGTCCGTTATGGAAAAATTTGATATACAGCTCCATCCTGAAGTGGAGCACGTCTGAATAAAATGATATTGATATGAGTTCATTTGTTATTGAAGGAGGTTATAAGCTGAGCGGTATGATACGTCCGCAGGGGGCAAAGAACGAGGCTCTCCAGATTATCAGTGCGGTACTGCTGACGTCAGAGGAGGTTACGGTTTCCAATATACCGGAAATTCTCGATGTGCGTAATCTTATACTTCTTCTTGAAGGTATGGGAGTGAAAGTGACACGTCACGACAAAGGCCGTTATACATTCAAGGCGGATGAAATAGATACGGAATATGCTGCAAGCGATGACTTTGTACGCAAATGTGCTGCTTTGCGCGGGTCTGTGATGGTTGTGGGGCCGCTTCTGGCGCGTTTCGGCAGAGCATACTTCCCGAAGCCGGGTGGAGACAAGATCGGCCGGCGCAGGGTGGATACCCATATATCCGGAATGATGAACCTTGGGGCGGAGGCTGAATATGATGAAAAGAAAAAGGCGTTCTACCTGCATAGCGGCACACGTCTCAAAGGGGCTTCCATGCTTCTTGACGAGGCGTCTGTCACAGGTACCGCAAATATTCTGATGGCGGCTGTGCTTGCCGAAGGTACTACCGTAATCTATAATGCTGCCTGTGAACCTTATATACAGCAGCTTAGCCGGCTTCTGGTGAATATGGGGGCCAGGATCGAAGGTATAGGTTCCAATCTTCTGACTGTCAAGGGTGTCAAGACCCTTCACAAGGCAACGCATACCATATTGCCAGATATGATTGAAATAGGCAGTTTTATCGGTATGGCCGCTCTCAACCGCAGTTCCATCACCATAAAGGATGTGTCCTATGAAAATCTCGGCATTATGCCGGAATATTTCCGCCGTCTCGGAGTCCATCTGGAGCAGAGAGGTGACGACATCTTTGTCCCGGAGCAGGAAAGCTATGTCATAGAGTCTTTTCTTGACGGGTCCATTATGACTTTCGCTGATGCTCCGTGGCCAGGACTCAGCCCGGACCTGCTGAGTGTCATGCTTGTTGTCGCTACACAATGCAAAGGCAGCGTGCTTATACATCAGAAGATGTTTGAAAGCCGCCTGTTCTTTGTCGACAAGCTGATTGATATGGGAGCCCAGATCATTCTTTGTGACCCTCACAGGGCTGTGGTCATAGGTCACGACCATAATTTCTGCCTTAAGGCAGGCAATATGCTGTCTCCTGACATACGTGCCGGCATTGCTCTGCTTATAGCGGCAATGTCAGCAAAAGGTACCAGCATAATCAGCAATATAGAGCAGATAGACCGCGGATATGAAGATATTGATCTGCGTCTGAATTCACTCGGAGCACACATCACAAGGCAGTGACGCCTTGTGATGCTCCGTTTATCTGATCAGTCCTCTCATACGGAACCAGGCTATGGAATCGTCCATTGCCTGTGAGACTGGACGGTAGGTCATGCCCAGCTCTCTGACTGATTTTGCGTTGGAGTAATAGTTGTGTACGCACAGGATTTCCATATTGTTCCTGGTGGCCTCGGTCTTCAGGCCAAGGTGTCCTGCAATATCCCCCAGAGTCCCTGCTGCAAGAAGGATCCATTTGGGAACAGGTATGAGAACGGTGTTTTTGCCGCTTTTCTCAGCGAGGCTCCTGAAGAAGTCCTTGTATGAAATGTTCTCGTTGGAGAGCAGATAGCATTCTCCGTTGTGCCCTTTGTCCATTGCTGCGACGATGCCTTCTGCCACGTCCTGCACGTGCACGAAATTTTTTCCTCCGGGAGGATAGAAACGGATCCTTCTGCCGTACCCCATAAGCACAATCCTTCCTGAACTCGGTCTTGAGTCGTATGCGCCGAGCATAAATGTCGGGCATACTGTAACTATTTCAATCTGTGATGTATAGGCGCAAAGACACTGGCGAGCCTTGAATTTGCTTATTGCGTATGCCGAGCCGGAAAACGGATGGCATATAGGACGCTCCTCGTTGCCGGGAGTGTTTCCGTCACCGAAAGCGAAGATGTTTGCGCTTCCGACATATACTATCCTTTTTACGCCATTGGCTATTGCCGCCTTTATCAGCTGCTCAGTCGCGCTTACGTTTACTTTGTGAAATGAGTCATAAGGACCGCACTGGCCTGTCTTCGCGGCACAGTGCACGACATAGCTGCAGTCTTTTATGGCTTTCTCCGTAAATTCGGGATCAGTGAAATTACCTTCATACAGTTCAAGGTCGGGATGCGCATCCCCTGTGTATGACGCCTTGTTGCGCAGAAGTCCCCTTACTGCATATCCTGCCGCAAGAAAAGCATTTACCGTATTGACTCCGAGCAGACTGTTTGCCCCTGTGATCAGAACCCTTTTTTTCATATTTATTCTGTCTTAAGTTCACGTGCAACAAAATGTGACATCAGAGGCAGACGTATATCAGTCGGTACGAGCCTCATCAGAACCCTGTTCAATTTGTTGGACCATCCGGGCAAAATTACGGTTTTTTTCTTGAAAAGTCCGTTTATGCTTTTGCGTGCCACCTCTTCAGGTGAGAGCAGTCCGAGCTTTCCGCATATTCCCTGTCTTTCTATACGCATCGTCACATCCGGATTCGTTTTCATCGGTCCGGGATGGACTACGCTTACTGACACTCCGGTATGGCGCAACTCTTCATTCAGGCTTCTTGTGAAATTATGTATGTAGGATTTTGAGGCCGGATAGACAGTCTTGTAGCCGATAGGCGAGAATGCGGCCATACTTGAGACATTCAGTATATATGCCTTCGGGGCTTTCATAAGATTGGGGAGCAGCTGCTTTGTGAGCATTGTGGTCGCACGGACATTGAGCAGTATGATCCTGTCTATATAGTCAGGTCCGCAGGTGGTGAAACGCTGAGTGCCTCCTACGCCGGCATTGTTTATCAGTATGTATATCGGATAATTCCTGTTTACGGTCTCGCAAAGTCCGGACAGCTGGGCGTCATCAGTCAAATCCGCATAAAATCCTGTACATTCTGTTCCAGCCAGCCTTGCCTGCTGTATTGTCCGGTCAAGTTCACTTCCCGGAAGGTCTACAAGAACGGTGTCTATGCCGAGTTCAGCAAGGTACAGGGCATAGCATCGTCCGAGTCCGGAACCGGCTCCGGTGACCAGTGCATATCTGTTGTCGTGTCTGTCAGTCATAAAATCAGTATAGTATAATATATGTGCCGAAACCTCGGCTGCGGCAAAATTCATGTATATTTGCAGGTGCAAAAAAACTAAAAACGGCTTTATCCGTCAATACTGAAAAATCATACATCTGATATGGATTTCAATGCTGAATATATGAGACTTCTTGACTTGCAGAAGTTTGATCCGGACGAACTTGACTATTCAATCCTTGAAAGGCACGTGGATATTCTTTCTGCGATGGCTGAAATGTCAAACAGCGGGATATCCGTATTTGACATGTACAGGCGGAACCATCCGTTTGTGTCAAGGAACTTCGGCCGTCTGTTCAAATATGACCTCAGCCGTATAAAGGATGAAGATGTGGATTATTTTGACTTGCAGATTCATCCTGATGACTTTCCTTATGTGATGCGCAACGGTGTGACAGGTCTGCGCTGCTGTATGGAAAACAAGGATATACTTTCCAACGGAAAACTTCTGACGGAATACCGTATCAATCTTTCCGGACAGTGGGTAAGGGTTGTCGAACAGATGCAGCCGCTGGAGCTGGACAGCCGTGGAAATATATGGCTGGCTCTTTCGGTATTGAACATCTCACCCAACCAGGCCAAGTTTGACCACGTCGACTCAAGGATATGGAACCTCCGGACAGGAGAGATTCTTCCTCTTCCCGTATATCCTGAATATGAGGAACCGGCAGTGAACCTTACTCCGAGGGAAATGGAAGTGCTCCGGCTTGTAAGAGACGGATATCTCAGCAAGGAAATATCTGACAATATGAAAATAAGCGTCCATACTGTCAATACCTACCGTCAGAGAATCCTTGAAAAGCTGGGTGTCAGCAATTCTATGGAGGCTGTCCGGGTGGCGGCCCGTATGGGGGGGGATTCTTAAATGACGGGGTTCTGGAATCCCTGAAGTTTCCTGATCAGGTTGATACCGTCCCTTATCGGGAGGATGACTGATTCCACACGAGTGTCAGAGGCTACCATATCATTGAACCTTGAGATTCCAAGTGTCTGTTTGTCCTGGGGCAGTATGTCCTGGCACACTTTCCCGTCCCAAAGCACGTTGTCGGCAATGATATATCCTCCTGGACGGACCATATCGAACACAAGATCATAATATTCGCAATACTCGCGTTTGTTGGCGTCGATATATACAAGGTCATAAAGCATTTGCGGACCTGCTTCTGAAAGCTGTGCCCCGAGTCTTGCCAAAGTCTCTTTGCAGTCTCCTATATGCAAAGTTATCCTGTCGCTGAATCCGGCCTTTTCAAATCCTTCCGTGATCAGGTCTTCAAGTTCATCGTTCAGCTCCAATGTGTCAAGATGCCCTCCTTTCTGCAAGCCTGCAGCCAGACATACGGCCGAATATCCTGTAAATGTGCCAAGCTCAAGAATCCTTGCGGGATTTATCATTCCTGCGAGCATAGTAAGAAACCGTCCCTGAACTGCTCCTGAGAGCATCCTTGCGTGGTTTGTCCTGATGTTGGTCTGCCTTTCAATCCAGTCAAGAGCTTCGGTCTGAGGGGTTGAATGGTCTTTTATGTATTTGTACAAGTCCATAGTCCTATATGAAGATCAGCCTTGATGTTCTGTCCCTGTCGAATATTTCGCAGGCAAGCCTGCGGAGTTCCTCTGCTGTCACCGCCTCTATCTTGTTCCTGATTTCACTGTCGGATGTCACTGTATTGTAGGCAAGCAGTGATTTCCCCATTGAAAGACATTGGCTCTCACCGTTGTCTGAACTGATGGCAAGCTGTCCGAGAAACTGTTTTTTTGCTGCGTCGAGTCTTTTCTCTGACATCGGCTCAGCCTGGAATTTTTTCAGCTCCCTGTCTATCGAGGCGATACATTTTTCAATGTTGTCTTTGTCGCAGCCAAGGCATATCGCTACTATTCCGGTGTCGGAGTATTGGGTGTATGAGCATTCCACCCCGTAGACCCATCCGTTCTTTTCCCTGAGAATGGCGTTGAATACCGAGTTTGATGCCGGACCTCCCAAAATGTTGCACAGCAAGGCGGTAGCTATCCTTTCCCTTTCCTGGTAAAGCGACGGTGCAGTGTTTCCTATAACGCAGTTTACCTGATGGTTCTTCTTGTTGACGGTCTTGTCGAATATGTTCCTGCCTGTATGGTGTACCGCATTGTTTTCCGGGCCGTGTACTGTTGTCTCGCTGTTTCCGAGAAATGTATCGGCCAGCCTGTTTATGGCTTTTTCAAGTTTTGTCTCTTCTATGTCGGCGACTACTGTGAATGCCATATTTGAAGGGATGAATTTTTCCTTTACAAATCTGAGGAGTTCATCCCTGGTGATTTTCCTTACGGAAGCTGCCGTGCCGAGAATGGGCTTTGACAACGGGTGCCCCTCGAACAGCATTTCTTCAAACCTGTCATAGATCTCTTCTGATGGCAGATCTTTGTATGAGTTGATTTCATCTATTACGACACCACGTTCCGTCTCGATTTCATTTTCCGGAAATGTCGGGCTGGTCACAAGTTCGAACAGAAGCTTGGCTGCTTTCGGAAGATCTTCTTTGAGCACAGTCGCGTGCAGGACTATTTCCTCTTTTGTCGTATAGGCATTCAGTTCTCCTCCGAGCCTGTCAAGATAGCTGTTGATTACGGTCGCGCTTTTATGCTCCGTACCTTTGAAAATAGTATGTTCGGTAAAATGGGCTATTCCGCTGTGGAATCCTTCTTCATCCCTTGTGCCGCATCTGATGCTCAGCGCACAATAACCCACGGCATTCCCACTGCGTCTGACTGCATATTGCAGTCCACAGCCTGTTGTCCCTTTGATCATGATTATTTCCCCGCGATACGTATGATGTCCTCAGGAAGGAATCCTGAGCCTGCGTTTCTGCTGATTTTGTGTTTCCTGAAATAATATAGCTTGTGCGTGCGTGCGTCGATAAGCATTTTGTAGCAATAGGAGCCGTTCTGGGCATCGTATGGAGCTACGGTGTAGCTGACGAGCGTGTTGGCTGCTCCGGCTTCCATCATTTCGTCGGCTTCCTCCTCACAGACTACCTTGAAGTTTTCATTGTTTATTGATTCTATGAATGATTCGCTGACCTGTTCTGCAAGGTCGTCCTCGGAGATTATTATGCTCATCCCGTCTGCGCCGGCTATGTTGATGCAGTATTGTCCAAGGCTGCTGTATCCTTTTATGTCTTTTTCCATAGATGCAAGGACGTGGCTCTGGATAATGTCTATTATGGCCGGAAGGAATATGAGCTCCCTTCCGGAAGGATAGTCAGCGGAACGCAGCGGAATCGTAACTACTTCAAGCATCTTGTCAAGATTCTTGTCCGAGCCTTTTCCTCCTTTGACCAATGACAGCATTTCGATGCCGGGTTCTATTTCTTTCCTGAACTGTCCGAGCACAGTCAGCAGGAAATAATAGTCTTCGCTGCCTTTGAGCCGGTCGAACTCGTCGAGAGTACAGAACTCGTAAGGTGATATTGTCCAGTGGTTTTTGATGCCGGCTTTGAGTTCCCCGTCAAGGAACGCGTTTCCGGAAAGCACTATTTTGGTGATTTTCTCAGGAAAATCCTCCAGTTTCATCTTTTTTGTCGTTATCTGTGCCTGAGCTGACATCGCTACAGGAATGACGGCAGCGACAAGCATAAATAAAAGTCTTTTCATTTTCTCCGTATCTTCAAATTTCCGCGCAAAGTTACAAAGATTATGCTGAAATTTCTTAATTTTGTCAGTTATGACACAATATATAGTATCAGCGAGGAAATACAGGCCGGATACATTCGAGACTCTGGTCGGACAGGACAACATAGCCCAGACGCTTAAGAATTCCATAGTCAGAGGCCAGCTGGCCCACGCCTATCTGTTTTGCGGACCGAGAGGAGTCGGCAAGACAAGCACGGCAAGAATTTTTGCCAAGACTATAAACTGTTCCAATCCCACATCTGAGATGGAACCTTGCGGGCAGTGTGAATCATGTCTGTCTTTTGCCGAAGGACGTTCATATTGCATTCACGAACTTGATGCCGCTTCCAACAATGGTGTAGATGACATCAAGGCTCTTATGGACCAGGTAAGGATACCTCCTCAGGTCGGAAAATACAGCGTGTACATCATCGATGAGGTGCACATGCTTTCGCAGTCCGCATTCAATGCTTTCCTTAAGACATTGGAGGAGCCTCCTGCGCACGCGATATTCATTCTTGCCACGACGGAGAAGCATAAGATACTTCCTACCATCCTGTCAAGATGCCAGACATACGATTTCAACCGTATCACGGTGGACAATATCGTGCGCAATCTCCGCGGAATAGCAGGGAAGGAGGGCATAAATATAGATGATGAGTCTCTGCACGTGATTGCGACCAAGGCGGACGGGGCGATGCGTGACGCGCTTACGATATTTGACCAGACTGTGGCTTTCTGCGGAACTGACGTCAGATATCATGACGTGCTCAAGAACCTGAATGTCCTTGATTATGAATATTCTTTCTCGCTGGTGGATGCGTTTCTTGGCGGAGACTATTCTTCAGCCTTTCTGAAGTTTGACGAGATTCTGACCAAAGGGTTCAATGCCCTGCATTTCATCTCTGCATTGAGTTCGCATTTCAGGGATCTTATAGTCAGCAAAAGTGCCGGACTTGATGCTCTGCTGGAGCTGCCGGACTCTTTGAAGAAAAGATACAGGGAACAGGCGGACAGATGTCCGTTGAAATTCCTCTATGACGCATTGGCCGTCACGACCGCCTGCGAGACGGGATACAGGGCGAGTGTCAATCCGCGTCTTCATATAGAATTCGCGCTTATGAGGCTCAGTATGCTTCTTGCGGCTCCGGCACCTCAGCCGGCTCAGGTTTCCCAGCCTGCCGCCGTGCCTGCGGAACGTGCGGATGTGCCTCAGCCTGATGCTGTGCAGCGTCCGGAAGCAGCTGCTGTATCGGTATCGGAGCCGGCCCATACTGTTTCAGACGCACCCGCTTTGCAGGGAAACGCCGTCGCTTCACCCGATCCGGAACGCGAAGAACAGCCTAAGGTGCGCCGTACAAGGGCTTCCAAAGCCGGTGCGCCTGCCTTGTCAATAAAATCTTTGACCGAGGAGCAGAAGATAGTCGCCGAGACTCCGGTGACGATAAATGCCTCCGTGGAACTTTCCGAGCCTGAGATCAGGCAGAAATGGCAGGAACTTGCGGCTTTGTATGCGAGCAAGCCGAGGCTTGCCAACACCATCGGTTCCGCAGGACTTGAGGTCCAGGATGACAATGGGGTGAAAGTGGTCGTCTTCAGTGTCTTCAATACGGCACAGAAGGATTGGATAGAAGAAAAATGTCTTCACGAGCTTGAAGGAAATTTCCAGAAGCTGACATCGTCTCATATAAAGCTTATGGTTTCTGTAGCTCCGGAGGAAGATAAGGCTCCCGTGGCGTATATGCCGAGTGAAAAGGCGAGGGATCTGATGGAGAAGAATGAAGAGGTCAAGAACCTCGTCACGGATCTGGGGCTTGATGTAAAATAGTCGTTCCGGGATGGAATAAACAAGCCGGGAGCGGATGAAAAATTTGACTGTGCCTGATTTTATGGGCAGTAAACGATAAATACAGGGGTTATGAAACTACGTTGTGAAAATCTTGTCAAGAAATATGGACCGAGAACGGTCGTAAAAGGAGTCTCTATGGAAGTGGAGCAGGGGGAAATTGTCGGATTTCTCGGTCCGAACGGTGCCGGAAAGACTACAAGCTTCTATATGATCACAGGTCTGATTGTTCCGAATGCAGGCAAGATTTTTCTTGATGATGAGGATATTACATCTCTTCCGATGTATAAAAGGGCCCAGAAGGGAGTCGGTTATCTTGCGCAGGAAGCCTCTGTTTTCAGAAGGCTTTCAGTGGAAGACAATATAATGTCGGTTATGGAGATGTCGGACTACACCAAGGCAGAACGCAAGGAGCGTCTGGAATCCCTGATTGATGAGTTCAATCTCCATAAGGTACGCAAAAGCCTTGGAATCCAGCTTTCCGGAGGAGAACGCCGCCGGTGCGAGATTGCCCGTGCCCTTGCCATTGACCCTAAGTTCATTCTTCTTGATGAGCCTTTCGCCGGTGTCGATCCTATTGCAGTGGAGGATATCCAGTATATCATAGCCAAGCTGAAATACAAGAATATAGGTGTGATCATCACTGACCACAATGTGGGCGAGACTCTGGCCATCATTGACCGTGCCTATCTTCTTTATGAAGGAAATATCCTGCAGAGCGGTACTCCTGAGGCTCTTGCCGCAGATGATGAGGTGCGCACCAAATATCTCGGCTCCAACTTCGTCCTCAAACGGTCCGCTGCTTTTGACCGTGCAGACAGCGGCAAAGAATAGCCTTGGTTAAACAAAAGTATCAAAAGTATGACCAGATATTATTTACGGGGATTATCCCTTTCTCCTCTGCTTGCCGGCTTGGGTGCTCTTATGTCATCCGGCTGTACCGGCTGCAGCGGAACTTCCGGCATGACGGTTTCGGAGGACAGGCCGAATGTCGTGTTTATCCTTGCTGACGACCTCGGATATTTTGACCTGAGCTGGAGGTACACTCCGGATTTCCTGCGTTACAGCAAAGGGATGATAGACACACCTAATATCGACGCGCTTGCTCAGAACGGAATAGTGTTTACCAGACATTATTCCGGATGCTCCGTGAGTGCTCCGGCCCGTGCATCGCTTCTCACAGGCCTGCATACAGGGCACACTCCTGTAAGAGGAAATCTGGAATATTTCGGCCGTGATGACTATGGGTCACCTTTTGAAAGCGATGGCAGGGGAGAGGGCCAGCAGCCTATCCCGGCCGATACAGACCAGATACTGAAGTTCCTCAAGGACAATGGATACAGGACAGGTGTCTATGGCAAATGGGGGCTCGGATATCCTGGATCTTCCGGTTCTCCGGAATATCAGGGTGTGGATGAGTTCTACGGATACAACTGCCAGAGGCAGGCTCATTATTATTATCCGAGCCACTTGTGGAGCAGCGTCGGGACAGAGTCTGCAAGAGTGGAATTTCCGGAGAATGCCATCAGGATTGAGGATTATTTTGATGAGTCAAAAGATCTTACAGGCGTGCTTTCCGGCACGGATGACGGCAAAGGAACGTATGTGCCTTATGTAATACACGACAAAGCGTTGGATTTCATAAGGGGAAATGCAGACAGGCCGTTCTTCCTGTGGTACACGACCCCTCTGCCGCATGCTGAACTCCAGGTGCCCAACAGCAGACTTCAGAAAGCTATAGAGAAGTGCCGGAAAAACGGTTGGAACCAGGGCACTCCGGGCGGAAGCAAAGACGGGGCCCTTCAGGGAGGATATGCGTGGCAGGAATACCCTACGGCGGCATATATTGCTATGGTGGAGATTCTTGATGAACAGGTCGGGGAGATTATTGCCGTTTTGAAAGAACTTGGTATCTATGACAATACGATTGTTGTATTTGCTTCTGACAACGGGGCTCATTCTGAAGGCGGTCACAATCCTGATATATTCGGAAGCCGCGGTCCTATGCGTGGAGACAAGAGGTCATTGTATGATGGCGGAATACGTGTCCCGTTCATAGTGCAGTGGCCGGATAAGGTTGAGCCTGGTTCAGTGACGGACCATATATCCTCTTTTTATGACTTCTATGCCACAATGGCGGATATCATTGATGTGGATATAACTGAAAAGCACAAGGATGGTATCTCGTATTTGCCGGCATTGACCGGAAAAGGCAGCCAGAAACAGCATAGTTATCTTTACTGGGAGTTTCACTATGACGGAGGAAAGGGGCCGTGGAGTGTAGCCCTGCGTTCCGGTGACTGGAAAGTGGTACGTGATAATTTCAGGGAAGCTGATTATATGGACCATCTTGAGCTTTATGATATTTCAGAGGGTATCGAGCCGGTGGACAAAAGTGCTGTAAACCCTGAAAAGCTTGAGGAATTGAAGACGTTGATGTCCGGTATCCGTGAAGTTTCTCCGGCCTTTCCTTTTCCAGCAGACTGACTCCGTATCTTGCGGTAATTTATAAACTTAAAATAGCCTGACCAATTGCGGTCAGGCTATTTTATTTCGTATATTATTACTCTGCCGAGTATCAATAGTTTATTTTAGATTTTCAATCTACAATAAATGCTACACCTCGGGATAATACGAATAAATTCGGCTTCTCCTCTCAGTTTGCAATTTATTTTACACGCTCGCCGTAGCTGCGGTCTGTAGTGTTGACACGGATTTTCTCTCCCTGGTTGATGAAGAGAGGTGCCATAATGATCGCTCCTGTTTCAAGAGTAACCTCTTTGAGAGCATTTGTGGATGCTGTATCTCCTTTTACGGCAGGCTCAGTGTATGTCACTTCAAGCTCTACGTATGTAGGAAGCTCACAGGTAAGGCAACGCTCCTCGTCAGCAAGGAACATCATTTCCACGTGCTGTCCCTCTTTCATAAGGTCTGCATTGTCAACGAGGTCAGTGTCAAGATGGATCTGCTCGTATGTCTCTTCGTGCATAAAGTTGAATCCGTCCTCATCCTTGTAAAGGAACTGGTAAGGGCGACGCTCTACATTTATTGTTTCGATTTTTGCACCTGCAGTGAAAGTGTTTTCAAGGATACGTCCGTTCTCAAGGTTGCGGAGTTTTGTTTTCACGAAAGCAGGACCTTTTCCCGGTTTTACGTGCTGGAACCATACTATAGAGCAAGGCTTTCCGTTGAAATTGAGATAAAGGCCGTTTTTAAAATCAGCTGTTGTTGCCATATAAAGTTATAATTTAATAATAATTATCTGTGTTTCAGCCCGCAAAATTAAAAATTTGTCAGGTTTCTGCAAAATTTTCTGGCAGGGCTTATCTGTACATATTTCTGATTGCTTCTGCAACATCTTCAAGCAGCCACTTTGGGGTAGATGTGGCGCCGCATACGCCTACCTTGTCGTCATTGCGGAACCATTCTTTCTTCAGTTCATCGGTTGATGCTATATGGTATGTTCTGATGTTCAGGGATTTACATAGGTCGCAAAGGACTTTCCCGTTGGAGCTGACCTTTCCGGATACAAATATGATTATGTCGTGCTCTGTAGCGAATCTGGAAAGTTTCTCGTGTCTTGTAGCTACCTGTGAACATACTGTATTGTGCACCACGAGCATTTTCCTGCCTTTGAACCGTTCCACAGGAAGTTCGTTCTCCCTTGCCATCCTTTCTTCAAGCATAGCGCAGACATCAGCATATTCCGCAGGGCTTTTGGTGGTCTGTGAGAAAATTTCCACCGGCTTTTCCAGGTCCACCCTACCGCTGTCGATGGCTTCCTCAAGCATTCTGATATTCTCTATCACAATGGCATCACCGTCCACCTGGCCTACAAGTCCAAGTACCTCAGCGTGGCCTATTTTGCCGAAAATGATAATCTGCCCGTCGTGCCCGTCGGAATGAAGTCTTGTATATGTTTCACGGATGTCCTTCTGAAGTTTCAGTACTACAGGACATGTGCAGTCTATAATCCGGAAACCGAGTCCGTCCGCGCGTCCGTATGTTGCAGGAGGTTCGCCGTGGGCTCTGATAAGAAGAGTTTCTCCGGAAGCATCCCTCATTTCCGCAAGGTCATCGTTGTCTATTGTGACAAGTCCCTTTTCCTCAAGACGGTGCAGTTCGGATTCGTTGTGGACAATGGCTCCGAGAGAAAACAGCTTCCTGCTGTTTTCCTGGCAGCCAAGGAAATTCTCCGCTTTGTTTATCGCTCTTATAACTCCGGCACAGAATCCGGAATTGCTGTCAATATCCACCGAAATTCCCATAGGTTCTGAAATTAATCTATGTTGAATCTGTCCTTTATCAGTTTTTTTACCCAATCCAGTTGCTGGTCGATGCTCATATTGGAATTGTCAAGCACGACAGCGTCATCTGCCTTGACCAGAGGAGATACCTCCCTGTGCGAATCGATGAAGTCCCTTTCCTTTATATTTCTCAACACTTCATCAATCGTATTCTTTTCCCCCTTTGACTCGAGCTCCTTAAGACGTCTCTGTGCACGTATCATCGGGTCGGCTGTCATGAATATTTTTATTTCCGCATCGGGAAACACAGTCGTCCCTATGTCACGTCCGTCCATTACGACTCTTTTTTTCTTGCCGAATTCACGGAGTTTCTCGTCGACATATTCTCTGACTTCCTGGATCGCCGCTATAGGACTTACCCTGTCAGAAACAGCAAGGGAACGGATCTCTTTTTCAACGCATCTGTCTCCTATATAAGTCTCGCTGCCGTTGCCTCTGTCTTCAAAATGGATATCGAGATCGTGAAGGGATTTGCACAGGGTCTGCCTGTCTATTTCCCCTGACGGGGCGATTATTCCATTGCTGATCGCATAAAAGGTCACGCTACGGTACAACGCTCCGGAATCAAGATACAGAAGTGAAAGCTCGGTCGCTATTTTCTTGGCGAATGAACTTTTACCGGTTGAAGAATATCCGTCTATAGCGATTATTATATCAGGTATTTGCATCTGGTATTCGTTTAAGAGGTACAAAATTATAAAAAAATTGCTTAGAAATTTCTGACTGACGAAGAAAAATGTCCGATATTTGTAAGGGTATTGCGCCGGTATAAAAATGAAAAAACAAAATAACTATGAAATTGCTTATAATTGATGATGAACGTTCAATAAGAAATTCTCTGAAAGAGATACTTATGGACGAAGGCTATGAGACTGATGTAGCGGAAGACGGTGCAAAAGGTATTGAGATGGCGCTTAAGGAAAAATACAGCGTCATTTTCTGTGACATAAAAATGCCTAATATGGACGGCATTGAAGTGCTTGAGCGTCTGATAGCTGAAGGTGTGGATTCTGCCGTAATCATGATATCCGGACATGGGGACATTGACACTGCTGTCGAGTGTATCAAGAAAGGTGCATTTGATTTTATACAGAAACCATTGGACCTCAACAGGATTCTTATCACAATAAAAAATGCCACGGACAAGGTTTCTCTTGTCAAAGAGACAAAAATCCTCAAAAAGAAAGTATATGGACAGGAAATGGTGGGAAATTCCGCACCGTTGCAGCATATCAGGGAGATTATAGACAAGGTGGCTCCTACAGATGCAAGAGTTCTTATCACCGGATCAAACGGTACAGGAAAAGAGCTTGTCGCTCGCAATCTTCATCAGAAAAGTCTCCGTTCACAGATGCCATATATTGAAGTCAATTGTGCCGCTATTCCGTCTGAACTTATTGAAAGTGAACTGTTCGGACACGAGAAAGGTGCTTTTACCTCTGCTGTAAAGCAGCATAAGGGGAAATTCGAACAGGCTGACGGGGGAACTCTGTTTCTTGATGAAATCGGTGATATGAGCCTTGCCGCGCAGGCCAAGGTGCTCCGTGTCCTTCAGGAGAAGAAACTTTCGAGAGTGGGAAGCGACAAGGACATCCAGGTTGACGTCAGGGTGCTTGCCGCCACCAACAAGAATCTGAAGGAGGAAATCGCAAAAGGTAATTTCAGGGAGGACCTTTACCACAGGTTGAGCGTCATCCTGATATCAGTCCCTTCTTTGGACGAACGTAAATGTGACATCCCTGTTCTTGTGGAATTTTTTATAGACCAGATCTGTGCAGAGACCGGAATGCCGCACAGGACAGTCGAGAAGGATGCGATGCAGATGCTGGTGGACAAGCCATGGACCGGAAATATCAGGGAGCTACGCAATGTCGTGGAGAGGCTTCTGATTCTTTCCGGAGACAAGATTACCGCATCGGATGTAAGCTCTTACGTCTATTGATGAATACGCTTTGTTGCATAAATCCCAGGCATAAAATGATATGCCTGGGATTTGTCATTTAAGTTTGGGCAGCCTTACGGTAAAGCAGGCTCCCCTCAGGGCAAACGACCTCTGATACAGAATTTCACCGTCACATTTTTCTATAATGTTCCTGCATATCGCAAGACCGAGCCCGGTTCCTCCCGTCTTTGTCGTGAAATTCGGGGTGAACAGCCTGCTCTGGTGGTCTTCGCTCACACCCGGACCGCTGTCCTCGAAAACTATATCATAATATCCGTCTTTTGTGCTGTTCCTCAGGCAGATGAATATCTTTCCTTTTTCAGGTTCCAGTCCCTGTTCCAAAGCCTCTTTCTGCTGTATCTCGACAGCCTGTATCGCATTTGTGAGCAGGTTGACAAACACGCGTATCAGCTGAGGGCGCGGTGCCATTACAGAAGCTCCGTTCAGGCCTATGTATGATATCTTGATGTTGTCCTTGTTGTCAAATATCGTTATCTGGTCGTGCAGTGTCTGGTCAAGATTCATAAGTACAGGCTCTTCGGTATACAGTTTCGCAAAAGTGGAAAACTCGTTGGCCGTGTCCGTCAGTATGTCGATATGCTCCAGGACTATATTGGATACCCTGTCGAACTTTGTCTCCCATGACGGGTCGTTCTTCTGCTTGAGCCTTATAAGCCTCTGGATTTCCAGCTTGATAGGAGTGAGCGGGTTCTTGATCTCGTGGGCTACCTGACGCGCCATTTCACTCCATGCCATATCCCTTTCTGCCTGGGTGATCTTCTTGGTGCTTTCCGACAGGTCGTGCACCATCCTGTTGTATGCGTCCACGAGTGTTGATATTTCATCGTCTCTTCTGTAGATGATATATTCAAGTCCGTGTATGTCGGCGGTGCTCATCTTCTGTCCCATCTCTATCAGAGGTTTGAACATATTGTTTACAACAGTCATAGTTACAAACAGTGCCGCGCTCAGAAGTATAAGGAAAAGATTTATTATTGTAGCCGTGTGGAAAAGTATGTCCGTCTTGAAGTCATAGTTCTGTTCCGTATATGGCGTGCCGATTATCGCTATCATCTTGCCTTCCGCGTTCATTACAGGGGCGTACAGGGAGAAGTACCTGTCCTTTCCGATCTGCTCCGGATTTATATAAAATCTCTGGTTGCGGTATTTGATGTTGTAGTAGGCTTCTTCATTTATCCTCGAACCCAATATCATCTTGTCGAATATCTCGGGTGTGGTTGATCTGAAGACCTTTCCTTCCGGAGTATATAAGGTTATGTCCGACTTTGTGTCATTGCCGATCTTTTCCAGTATATATGAGAAATCCTGAGTGTTCAGCTCGCTCGTGGCGGATACATATCTGCACTGGCTCTCAATCATATTCTGTATCGTATTGATCTTGCTGGACATCATATTGTTCATATTTGTCTCGTTGCGCTTGTAGACGAACGCAACGCTCATTACGGTCATGATCACGAGGGTCATAAACAATGATATGAACAGTATGATGTTGATTCTTGACCTGTAGTAATTCCTTTTGAGGACCTTGTCCGGGCTTTTTTTCCAGGTAAATGCAGCCAATACGGCGAAAATGATGAAAATCAGATATGAGAATGTAACCATATAGGTGGCTACACTCCTTATCTTTCTTGATATTATTATGATTTCATCGCTGTTGATCCTGTTTATGAAATGGATGTATCCTTTTGTCCTTATGGTCTCCTCCCCGTTGTCCACACTTTCCTTTATGGTTCTGTACAGGACTGTAGGATAGGCGTATGTACCTTTGTAGCTTACGAGTTTTCCCGAGATATATTTTGCGTATGAGTAGTTGTTGGGAATGTCAGCTTTCCCGGATTTGGAGTATTTGCCCAATATGTTGTAGTATCCTCTGTCCTCCCTGTTCGCCTTCGGTTCAATGTCAAGTATCATCCTTGAAATCCCGTGCTCCGGGGAATAGTACATGAACACTCCTATATATCTGGAATTGTCGTTGATGTCGTATGCGTGTATGAACCTTGAATTGTCAGCTATCGGAATGCCGGTGAATATGGTGTTTTCATATTTTTTCAGGCATTCTGTGTCGTGGAGTCCGCACAATGAAATCGTGATGTCGTAATTCTGAGTTACACGGTTGAGGTAATTCTCCGTAAGCCTGTGAAGAATTATGATTTCGCTCCTTTCCATTGCGGAAAGGGTGGATATGAACTGGTCGTTTGCAATGGCGTCCTCTGTATTTCTGAGCTGTATTTCAAGGCTCAGGTCACGGTCTATTGCAATTCTGTTCGCGACCACCATCATCCTGTTCTGCTCTTTCCTGAATCCCAGGATGCCGGAGGCTACGGTGAAATATGTTGCACATATCAGCGCGAAAATCATCAGGCTTCTGGTGTGGAACACATTATATTTTATGCCGAAATACCTGTGGAGGACCGGTTCGCACATCTGTACTATCAGCAGGATGGACAGGAAAAGGCATATGTAGATGGCGTATACTATGATGCTGAACAAAGAAAGCTGGTTCCAGAAATACATCTCCAGCGATATGTTGGAGTTCATTATCAGACTTTTGAACGTAAGTCCGGTGTATGTCGCGACTGCGGCCGCAAGCAATGTCAGTCCTGTTCCGTACACGATGAACAGGTGTTTCCTTGGCGACCTTGCTATTGCATCGATGAATTTGTCCTTTATAAGGTATGTGCACACTATGAACAGTATGACTGCAATGTTCATTATCATCAGTGCCCCCAATGAGTAGAGGGATTGTCCGTCCGCATATATCGTAGGCGAGAACATATTTGACACTTCCTGCATCTGCAGTCCCCATATATAGGCGATTGCGGCGGCAAGCATAAGCAGAACTATGTTTATCAGATATATATGGACCGATTTGTGTGTCCACAGATACAGGACGGAGGCAAGTGTCATCAGAAGCAGTGAAATCCATCTTAGGATCGAGTTTGCAAGAAAAGGGGAATTCTGGCTTGTCTCCGAAATTACTTTGAACAATGGTACGCCTTCAAAATATACCGGAGATCCTCCGCTGTATGACAATGGGAGTATAGAGAATTTTCCGGAAAGCTTAAGGTGTTCATTTACTCCGTTGTATGCCTTGTGGAGGTCCTCTATGAGTATATTCTTTATTTCTATTCCGGCTATTATCTTGCAGCCTATGCCGTCTGTCACTGATTTGACAAGATACCATTCCGGTCCGAGATTCATATATTTGACCTGTCCGGTCACTTTGGAAAGGGGAGATGACAGGTTCATCTTCTGGTTGCCCAGCTTCTGGAAAACAAGTCTTGAACTGATGTCGTCGTTGTATGTCGTAAACTGGTTGCACCATGACTGCAGGGTATCATATATATACCTGTATATGACCATATCTTCAGGAAGATCATCCATCTGAAGCCATTTCGAATGGTCTGACTCCATCGCCTTCTCGACATATCCGTCCAGAATGGCCATCCTTTTCCCTATGTTCTTTTCAAGCCTGGCGGCAACCTGGTCCGTGTCGCTTGAGGATGTGTTGACAAGAAGAGAAAAGAAAAACAGCAGCAGTGACAATATTATGCATATTGTGCTGCCGTTGTCCTTTATGTATCTTTTTACGTTCATCCTGATCAAATGTTTGCTGTTATTCGTGGTGATACGGTTCGCCTTTTATTATGGTAAAGGCCCTGTATAGCTGTTCGGCAAAAATTACCCTTACCATCTGGTGCGAAAAAGTCATCTTTGACAAAGATATCTTTCCGTTGCTCCTGTCATAGACCTCTTTTGAGAATCCGTACGCGCCCCCTATGACAAAGATTATATCTTTTCCTGATCTGGCAAGCTTGTCCTCCATAATGCGTGCCCAGTCCACGGAAGAATATTCTTTGCCGTGCTCGTCAAGAAGTATAAGCTCGTCAGCGGGCTTGACGGCCTTGAGTATAAGGTCTCCTTCCCTGGACTTTATCTGTTCACGGCTCAGAGAAGACACGTTTTTCAGTTCCGGTATTTCAGAGATGGAAAACGGTACATAATGCTTGAGCCTGGATACGTATATCCCGAGCCCCTCCTTTACCCATTCTTTGTCTGTCTTTCCTACTGTAAGCAATGTTATCTTCATATAAGTGTCTGTTGTTGGACCCTATCGGAAAAATCACTCCAAAAGTAACTATAAAAAATTCAATTGAAAAATTTAACGGCTTTTATGGATTTTGTCTTTCGGTGCTGCGGTTGTATGTGGCTCAATATTTGCAGAGACCGTGCTGGCTATTTATTGTAAAATGAACAGATTATTGGTAAAATCAGTGCTCTCCGCACTTGTGCTCTGCGCCGGACTTACTGCATCCGCCCAAAAAGTGGGTTATGATGTGTTTGTGCCGATATCAAAGTATATGAGAGAAGGGAATGCAGATAAGCTTGCAGCGTGGTTTGCGGACAATCTTGAAATTACGATTCTTTCCAGCACGCATGATTCCAGCAGGAATCAGGGACGCCAGATAATGAAATCGTTTTTCAGTTCCTATACCCCACGTTCTTTTGACATCAACCATACGGCCGGGCGATCCAATATGAAATATGCCATAGGCTCACTCAATGCCGGAGGTGAGGTCTTCATAGTGACGATATTTGTGAGCTGCAATGATGCCGGCTATAAGATACAACAGCTTAAATTGGAACGGATGGAATAAAAATAAGTTTGAAGACAACCGAGAAATGCGGTTTTGGCATAGGGTTTGCATAATTGCTTTTCAGGTTAGTTTAGTTGTTAATAATAGGGTTATCAAAAAAAGCGGCCGACTAAAAATAATTTTTAGTCGGCTTCTTTTTTGTGGTATAGCATCTCGGCTGCAGGATAAATCTGCCCTGTGCCTTATTGTTTATTTCTGCCTCAGGTAAATCTGTACAGGACATCCGGAGAAGTCGAATTTGGATCTCAGCTTGTTTTCAAGAAAACGTTTGTACGGTTCTTTGACATACTGAGGAAGATTGCAGAAGAACGCGAAAGACGGAGACCTTGTAGGAAGCTGGGTCACATATTTGATCTTGATGTATTTGCCTTTCCATGCAGGAGGAGGATAATTCTCTATCTCCGGCAGCATCTCGTCGTTGAGCTTTGATGTGGAAACCTTGCGCGAATAGTTCTCATAAACTTTTGCGGCGGCGTTCAGGACATCCAGGATCCTTTGTCTGTTGATTACGGACGTGAATATTATAGGAATGTCATTGAACGGGGCTATCCTTGACTTGATGGCCTCGATGTACTCCTTCATAGTATTGCTGTCCTTCTCGATGAGGTCCCATTTGTTGACCACGATCACACATCCTTTGCGGTTGCGTGAAATCAGATTGAAGATGCTCATATCCTGTGCTTCCAGGCCGGTCTGCGCGTCTATCATAAGTACGCATACGTCAGAATGCTCGATGGCTCTTATGGACCTCATCACGGAATAGAACTCCAGGTCTTCGTGAACTTTGGTCTTCTTCCTCATACCAGCCGTGTCCACAAGCATAAACTCGTGCCCGAATTTGTTGTAGTATGTGGAGATCGAATCACGTGTCGTGCCTGCTATAGGAGTGACTATGTTCCTGTCACGTCCGAGCAGAGCATTTGTAAGAGACGATTTCCCGACATTCGGCTTTCCTACGATTGTGATGTGCGGAAGCTCAGGGTGCTCATCTTCTGAAACCTGAGTGTCTTCAGGAAGACGGCGTACGATTTCATCAAGCAGGTCACCGGTTCCTCCTCCGTTTGCGGAGGATATGCTGAACAGCTCACCGAGTCCGAGTGAATAGAACTGGTAGGAATCAAACATCTTGTTGCCGGTGTCGACCTTGTTGACGGCAACGACAACAGGCTTTCCGCACCTGCGCAGAAGGTCTGCGATCTCTTCGTCATAGTCGGTTATTCCGGTCTGGGCCTCGACCATAAAAAGTACAAGATCGGCTTCCTCTATCGCGAGGACTACCTGTTTGCGTATTTCTTCTTCGAATATATCATCCGAATTGCTGGTATAGCCTCCGGTGTCAACTATTGAAAACTCGTGCCCGCACCATTCACATTTACCATAATGTCTGTCACGTGTCACTCCTGCTGTCTCATCGACAATGGCCTGCCTCATTCCTACAAGGCGGTTGAATAAAGTGGATTTTCCGACATTCGGACGTCCCACTATGGCTACAAGACTCATATCTTTTGCTGTTTATCTGTATCAGTCGAAATTTCACATCCGGAGCAGTCTCCGCATCCGAGGTCGCTGCAGGTCGGGTTCTCCTTCCCGTGCCTTCTGCCCCAGATCCTGAGCTCGTCCTCCTTTGCGCAGCGGATTCCTCTTTTGCGCATCTCCCTGTTGCTGCTGATTTCCGTTTCCGGGAAATGCCCGTTCTTGCGGAATATGATGTTGAAGCACATTCCGATTACGCACAGCCCTACAAGGAGTATTGCGGCAATGAGGATTTCCATTCCGTTAGTTTATGAAACTGTTGCTGATAGGTTCGTAATTGTATACTTTGTCTATTATCTTGGCGAAAGTATCGGCAAGAGACAAAACTGTTATTTTGCCGGTGTCCTTGTTAGGGTCCTCTGTCAAAGGAATCGTGTCTGAAACGATCACTTCCTCAAGGGCGGATTCCGCAATCCTTTCGTAGGCGTTCCCTGAGAATACGGCGTGTGTGGCGCATGCCCTTACGCTCAATGCGCCCATTTCTTTCAGGACATTGGCAGCTTTGGTAAGAGTACCGGCGGTGTCGATCATGTCGTCGACTATGATAACATTCTTTCCGGCTACATCTCCGATTGCTGTGATGGATCCTACCACATTTGCCCTTTCCCTTGACTTGTGGCAGATTATGACAGGGCACTGCAGATACCTTGCGTATGCGTTTGCCCTTTTGGCTCCTCCCATATCAGGAGCTGCGATCGCAAGATTCTCTATGTTCATCTCCCTGAGATGAGGAAGGAACACCGAGCTTGCGTATATATGGTCTACAGGGAAATCAAAGAATCCCTGAATCTGGTCTGCGTGGAGGTCACAGGTCATTACCCTGTCGCATCCTGCCGCGTGGAGGATGTTTGCGACAAGCTTTGCGCCTATTGATACCCTCGGCTTGTCTTTTCTGTCCTGTCTTGCCCATCCGAAATAAGGCATTACTGCTATCACTGTGTATGCGGATGCCCTTTTTGCGGCATCTATCATAAGCAGAAGTTCAAACAGATTGTCAACAGGAGGGAATGTCGACTGTACGATGAAGACGGTTGCACCTCTGACACTTTCGTTGAATGACGGCTGGAATTCCCCGTCGCTGAATGTAAGTATATCGGACTGTCCGAGATCAATGCCAAGAGACTTGGCTACCTTTTCTGCAAAAGACCTTGAGTTTCTGCAGGCAAACAGTTTCATTTTGTGTTCGTTGTGCATCGTATTAGAGATTAGTTGTTGAGGTTTTCAAGTACATTTTCAATATAATCGAGTATCTCGTCCTTTCCGAGTCCGGTTTCCGAAGAACTCACGAAAATCGGAGGAAGCTCTTCCCAATGCTCCAGGATTATCTGCTTGTTCTTTTCTATCTGCTTCTCGCGTGCGACAGGACCAAGTTTGTCCCCTTTTGTGAAGATGATCGCAAAAGGGATGTCGCTTGTTCCAAGCTCGTCCAGAAAATCCATATCTGTCTTGATGATGTCGTGCCGTGAGTCGAGGAGGACGAACAGCATAATCATCTCGGAGGAGAAATTGAGATAGTTGCGGATGACCTGCTCCAGTTTCTGCTTGGCTGTCATCGACATTTTGGCGTAGCCATAGCCCGGAAGGTCAACCAGATACCATTCCCTGTTGATCAGAAAGTGGTTTACAAGGCGCGTTTTGCCGGGTTTGCTTGATGTCATCGCAAGCTTCCGGTTGCCGGTAAGCATATTGATCAGCGACGACTTTCCCACATTGGAACGGCCGATGAAGGCAAATTCCGGGAATTTCTGCTTTGGCTTTTCAGAAATCCTGGTACTGCTGCCGGAGAATATGGCTTCGGAAATCTTCATCTGTCAGGATACTAATTAAAATCAGTCGGCAAAGATAATCAAAAAAGCGCGAGACCATAATAATTATTCAAAATTATTGCTAAATTTGTAACGATTCAGGAGTGCCCTGGTGATGTTTGTATGAAACAGAACCGTAGTGCTTCTTTTTAATGATAAATTGTTATGGGAAAGGAATATATCAATCTTTATGATCTTCAGACCAGTCTGAAATCAGGGATTGAACGCCTTTTCCCGTCCAGAATATGGCTCAAGGCTGAAATCAGCGCGATGAAGGCGAGGATCGGAGGACATTGCTACCTTGAGCTTTCCCAGAGTGACGGAACCGGGCTTGTGGCGAAGGCCAATGCGGTCATCTGGGCTTCCCGATACAGGTTCATAGCTCCTTATTTCGAGTCGGTGACAGGCTCTCCGTTAAGTGAAGGGATGTCTGTCCTGGTGCAGGCCCAGGTCACTTTCAGCCAGCTTTACGGGCTTTCCCTTTCCATAGATGACATAGATCCGGACTTTTCTCTTGGTGAGAAGGAGAGGATAAGGCAGCAGACTATAGCCCGTCTTGAAAAGGATGGGCTGTTTGATATGCAGAAGTCCCTTGCCCTGGCTCCGCTTCCGGGTAGATTCGCTGTGATTTCTGCGGAGGATGCGGCCGGCTATAGGGATTTTATGCGTCATCTTCACGAAAATCCTTACGGGTTCTCATTTGTGACAGACCTGTTTCCTGCTCTTATGCAGGGTGCGGAGGCTCCGTCGTCAATTGTGGATGCTATGGATGCTGTGCTTGGGAGCGGTTCTGATTATGACGCCGTGCTTATTTTGCGCGGAGGAGGGTCGCGCATAGACCTTGCCTGCTATGATGATTACGGATTATGTTCGCATATAGCCCAGTTTCCGCTGCCGGTGTTTACTGCGGTGGGGCACGACCAGGACTATCATATATGTGATATGGTGTCGTTCGGCTTTCTTAAGACACCTACGGCCCTGGCTGATGAGATTCTGGGCTGGTATGAGGATGAAGATGCACGCCTGCTCGCTTTCGCTTCGAGGCTCAGGCGTGCTTTTTCGTCAAAGATAGCCGCATTGGACAGCCGTCTCAGTGTGCTTGAGGCGAAAATCCACGGTGCTGATCCGAGAAATATCCTTAGACGCGGATATGTGCTTGTGCTGGACGGCAGCGGGGTCGCCCTTAAAAAGGCATCCGGCAGAAAAAAGGGGGAAGAGGTCTCTCTGATGTTCGCTGACGGTGTGCTTAAATGTGTGATTGATGATATATTGCCGCTAAAAGAGAAATGATATGGAAAAAGAATTCGATTATGCCGGGGCAGTGAAGGAATTGGAGGAAATAGCCGTGAAGGTTGAAGACCCTTCGGTCGGCATTGATGGTATAGACGTGTATATAAAGCGTGCGGATGAGCTTATAAATGCCTGCAGGGCTTATCTTCGTGATGCTGAAAAAGGCTTGGACGCGCTGGATGAAAGATAATAAAGACAGACCACATAATAATATAATATGACCAGTAAAAAGAAAAAGAGTATGATCTATGAGACTGATGCCTGGCTTGCTCCCTACAAGGATGCTGTCGATGCGCGCCATAGACGTATTCTTGAGGAGAAAGAAAAACTGTCCGAAGGGGACGCTTCCCTTTATGACAGCATAAACAACCATCTTTACTATGGGCTGCATCGGAGGGGGGATGGCTCCTGGGTGTTCCGCGAATGGGCTCCCAATGCGATGAGGTTGTATCTCATAGGAGATTTCAATAATTGGAAAAGGACGGAGGCTTATGCCCTCAAGCCTGTCGGCGGGGGCAATTGGGAGATAGAACTTCCTTCTATATTCCTTGAGCACGGGACAAACTACAAATTGTATGTGGAGTGGACGGGAGGAGGCGGAGAGAGGATTCCTGCCTATGCTACAAGGGCTGTCCAGGATGAGGAGACAAAGGCGTTCTGTGCCCAGGTATGGGCGCCGGACAGGCCATACAGATGGAAATACGGAAAGCCTGGCAGGCGTCCGCATCCGCTTATATATGAATGCCACATAGGAATGAGTTCCGAAAAGGAGAAAGTGGCTACATTCAATGAGTTCCGTACAGACGTTCTTCCCCATATAAAGGAGCTTGGATATGACACGATCCAGATAATGGCCCTTCAGGAGCATCCTTACTATGGCTCTTTCGGCTATCAGGTGTCGAATTTCTTTGCTTTGAGCTCCCGTTTCGGTACTCCGGAGGAGTTCAAGCAGCTTGTGGATGAGGCCCACGGTGCAGGAATCGCTGTTGTTATGGATATTGTGCACTCCCATTCCGTTGACAATGAGGCTGAAGGACTCGGAAAGTTTGACGGGCGTGAGGACCTGTATTTCTATAGCGGCCCTCAGGGACGTCATCCGGCTTGGGGATCACGCTGTTTCGATTATGGAAAAGATGAGACCAAACGTTTTCTCCTGTCCAACTGCAAGTTCTGGATGGAAGAATATCATCTTGACGGATTCCGTTTTGACGGGGTGACAAGTATGCTGTATTGGGATCACGGTCTCGGAAAGGACTTTGTCGGATATGACAATTATTTCAATGGCGGTGTGGACGAAAATGCTGTCACATATCTTGCCCTTGCAAATATGCTGGTGCACGAGATGAATCCGGATGCATTTACAATTGCGGAGGATGTCAGCGGTATGGCCGGTCTTGCGGCCCCTTTTGAGGCCGGTGGTGTCGGGTTTGATTTCCGTATGAGCATGGGAGTGGCTGACAACTGGATAAAATGGATAAAGACCCTTCCGGACGAGCAGTGGAGCGTAGGGGAGATCTGGTGGCAGCTTACCAACAAGCGTGCGGATGAGAAGACGATCAGCTATGCTGAGTGCCATGACCAGGCTATGGTAGGTGATAAGACCATAATATTCAGGCTTCTGGACAAGGAGATGTACACGTCTATGAACAAGGATTCGAAATCTCTTCTCGTGGACAGGGGCATTGCTCTGCACAAGATGATCCGTCTTGTGACAATGGCCACATCGGGAGACGGCTACCTTACTTTTATGGGAAATGAATTCGGTCATCCGGAATGGATTGATTTTCCGCGCGAGGGAAACGGATGGTCGTACAAATATGCAAGGAGACAATGGTCGCTTGTGGAGCCGGATTATCTGAGATACGGTTCTCTGAACAGTTTTGACAAGGCAATGGTATCGCTTTGCAGGGAAGAGGGACTTCTTGAAGGAAGACCCGAGCTTCTTGTCCAGGATGAAGAGAAAAAAATTCTTATTTTCAAAAGAATAAATTGTATCTTTGCGTTCAATTTCAATCCGTTGTCATCATTTTCTGATTACGGTTTCTCTGCTCCGGCAGGAAAATATATCTCAATTCTTGATACGGATGCACGAGAATTCAATGGCTTTTCCCGTCTTAAAAAGGGGGAGGTCCATTTTACCGTTCATAAAAGGTCGGCGAACGGCAGCGGCGTCTATGATGATACGCTGATGCTCTACCTGCCGAGCAGGAGCGCGATAGTACTGAAGAAAGTAGACTGAAAATAAATTATTAACCTAATACATAATCAAGTATGGCTTTTCTTAAATTCAACAAGTCCGAACTTGTAAATTTGTCATATTCGTTGAAGAGGGAGATCATTTCCGCGAATAAGACGGGTGCATACTGCAATACGTCCATAGTGACCTGTAACACAAGACGCTATCACGGACTGCTTGCGGTTCCGATAGATAATTTCGGCGGAGGAAAGTATATGCTTTTGTCGTCCGTGGACGAAAGTGTCGTGATGGGCGGAAAGCAGTTCAATTTCGGAATACATTGCTATGGTGATGTCTATGAGCCGAGAGGACATAAATACATTATAGATTTTGATTCCGACCCTGTGCCTGAAATCGTTTACAAGGTAGGAGAAATTCTTTTCAGCAAGGCGATTGTCATGGTTCCTGACAATGATCAGGTCCTTATAAAATATACTTTGCTTGAAGCTCCCCAGAAAGTTACTCTCAAATTGAAGCCTTTCCTTGCGTTCAGGAATATACACAGCCTGACACGCCAGAACGGTGAGGCCCGTACGGAGGGACGGGAGATATCCAACGGTATGTCCTATAATATGTATCCTGGATTTCCTGATCTCAACCTTCAGATCAGCAGGAAGTCCACGTTCAAAGCCGCTCCGTATTGGTACAACGGGATAACATATTCGGATGAGTACAGAAGAGGATTTGACTGTGTGGAGGACTTGTTTGTTCCTGGCGAGTTCATCACTGAGCTTACCCCGGGGGATTCTGTTGTCTTCTCCGCTTCGGTCAATGAGGTGAATGTAAAGTCTCTGAAAAGGAAATTCGATGATATTGTCGTCAAGATGGGGACGATTTCCGATATCCACGACCTGCTTGTGCACAATGCTGAGCTCCTCAAGTGCAGGAAGGACGGCAAGGAGAAAATCAATGCAGGATTCTCCTGGCTCGAGACCGGACTTTTGAGGGAGACGATAATGTCTTTGCCTGGACTTACCCTTTATGCTGACGGGAATACTGCTGAATTTGAGAAAATACTTGATACCCTCATCGCGGATGAGCAGGAAAGGCTTTACCACAGGACCACTCAGGTTGAGTCGCCGCTTATGCTGACGGATACTGTCCAGCAGTACATACATTTCGGCGCGGACAGGAAACGTGTATGGAAGAAATACGGGGCTGTGCTCAAAGGGATTATAGAAAGCTATGCTCCCGGACGCAGAAGGGAGGTTGCAATGCATCCGAACGGATTGCTCTGGGCGCAGATGGACTGGACGGCGCTTTCCTGGATGAATACATATATTGACGGTCATCCTGTCAATGAGAGAGCTGGATATCAGGTTGAACTTAACGCAATGTGGTATAATGCGCTTTGCTTCGCATTGGAGATGGAAGCGGAGTTCGGTGCCAGGAAGAGCACTTTTGTCAGCCAGTGGACTCCTGTAAGGGATCTTGTGAAAGACAATTTCCAGAATGTGTTCAAGATTGCCGACAAAGACTACCTTGCCGATTACGTGGACGGTTCGGGCCAGAATATGGATGTACGTCCTAACCAGCTTTATGCTGTATGCCTGGATTATTCTCCGGTGGATGATGAGGTCAAGGCAGGTGTCATCGCCACCATCAACAATGAACTGGTAACCAAGCGCGGCATCAGGTCCCTTTCTCCGAGAAATGCGAAGTACAAGGGAGTATATGAAGGTTCACAGACGGACAGAGATCTCGCATACCATAACGGATGTGCATTCCCTATGCTTCTTGGTCACTATATTGATGTATGCTTCAATATGATGGGAGCGGCTTTCTACAAAAAGGCCGCATATCTTACGGAAGGATTCTATGAGGATATCAACAAGCACGGTGTCGGAGTGTTTGCTGAACTTTATGACGGAGATCCTCCTCACGAGCCTCACGGGGCGATCGCGTGCGCATGCAGTACTGCGGCACTGCTCAGGGTGGACTATCTGATGAATAAATATAAGGAGGATAGGAAATGAAAGTTCTTATGTTCGGGTGGGAATTCCCGCCACATATCGCCGGAGGATTGGGAACGGCGTGTTACGGTATGACCAAAGGGTTGGCCTACAATGATGTTGAAGTTCTTTTTGTGATGCCTTCCGCTTCCGGAGATGAGGACCAGAGTGCAGTGAGGATCATCAATGCGAGTGATGTTCCGGTGGATACTGTCACTGAGACCCTTGACGAGTTTCTCGGAAAGGTAAGCTTTGTCCATATCGGTACCAATATGATACCGTATGTAGATCCCCAGGCATTTACTGAGATGGTCGAGGAGGAGCGAAAAAGGCAGGTAAAAGGTTTCAGGGTACAATACGGCCAGAAATATAAGTTTTCGGGAAAATATGGAACCAATCTGATGGAGGAGGTTGCAAGATATGCGATGGTCGGAGCTACGATCGCAATGCAGCACAAGGATGAATTCGATGTTATCCACGCCCACGACTGGTTGACCTACCTGGCCGGAATAGCAGCGAAACAGCTGACCGGCAAGCCTTTGGTGGTCCACATGCACGCTACTTCATACGACAGGGCGAGCGATGACAATATCGATACGCGTGTCCTGGCGTTGGAGCAGAAGGGTATGGATTATGCCGACAAGGTCATAGCTGTGAGTGAGCTGACAAGAAATATTGTCATCAACAGATACGGAATTTCTCCTGACAAGGTCGTTGCAGTCCACAATGCTGTGGATTTCAGCGGAAGGGAGAATATCCAGGTCGAAAGGGGAGTTGAAGACAAAGTCGTTACTTTCCTTGGTCGTGTAACCTATCAGAAAGGACCGGAATATTTTATAGAGGCAGCCGCCAAAGTCCTTAAGAGATGCTCGAACGTGCGTTTCGTGATGGCCGGAAGCGGTGATATGCTCAACCGGTGCATACGTCACGTGGCACGTCTCGGAATATCGGACAGGTTTCATTTTACAGGCTTCCTGCGCGGGGCTGAGGTGCAGAAGATGTTCGCGCTTTCGGATGTCTATGTGATGCCTTCCATCTCTGAGCCGTTCGGAATTTCTCCTCTCGAGGCTATGCAGACGAACGTTCCTTCAATCATATCGAAACAGTCCGGATGTGCGGAAATCCTGGATTATGCCCTTAAAGTTGATTTCTGGGATGTGGACGCTATGTCCGATGCGATTTATGGCCTGCTTAATTACCCGGCTATAGCCAGACTTGCGGCACGTTGCGGATATGATGAGGTGAATTCACTGAAATGGAACAATGCCGCATATAAGATAAAACAAGTTTATGAATCAGTGATCAAATAATACTAAAACAGGTAAGTTATGAAAAAGAGTATATGTCTGTATTTTCAGGTACATCAGCCAAACAGGTTAAGATTATATAGATTTTTTGATATCGGCAAAGATTCCCATTATTATGACGACTTTGCCAACAGGACAATTCTGAGAAGAGTCGCACAGAGATGCTACCTTCCTATGAATGAGCTTCTTCTGGACCTTATAAAGAGATATGACGGCAAATTCAAAGTGGCGTTCTCTATTTCCGGATCTGCGCTTGAGCAGTTTGACAGGTATGCTCCTGAGGTAATTGAAAGCTTCCGCAGGCTTGCTGATACAGGATGTGTGGAATTCCTTGCGGAGACGTACAATCATTCTCTTGCATCCCTTGGATCCCTTTCTGAATTCAGATTTCAGGTTCAGAGACATATAGGTGCCCTTGACAGCTATTTCGGTGTAAAGCCGACTGCTTTCAGAAATACTGAGCTTATCTATTCCGATGCAATCGGAGAAATGGTATACGATCTCGGTTTCAAGACAATGCTTACGGAAGGTGCAAAGCACGTTCTCGGATGGAAGAGTCCGAACTTCCTTTATTCAGGCGCATTGGCACCGAAACTTAAGCTCCTTCTCAAAAACTCTTCATTGAGCGACGACATCGCTTTCCGCTTCTCTGACAGGACGTGGTCCGACTGGCCTCTTACAGGAGACAAATATCTGTCGTGGATCAAGGCGTCTGCAAACAATGAGGAGATTGTCAACCTCTTTATGGACTATGAGACATTCGGTGAGCACCAGAAAGCCCAGAGCGGAATATTTGATTTTATGCGCTATTTCCCTGAAGTGGCAATAGAGGACGGAGAATTTGAATTCGTCACTCCGACAGAGGCAGCTAAAAAGCACAAGCCTGTTGATACTCTGGATGTTCCTGACGCGATATCCTGGGCTGACGAAGAAAGGGATATTACGGCATGGCTTGGAAATGAGCTTCAGAATGATGCTTTCCACAAGCTTTATGAGCAGACGGAGAAACTGTCTATCCTGAACAGCGATGAACTTTGGACTGATTTCGGACATCTTCAGGAGAGCGACCACTTCTATTATATGTGTACCAAGTTCTTCTCGGACGGTGCGGTACATAAATATTTCAACCCGTATGATACTCCGTATGAGGCATTTATAAATTATATGAATGTACTTAGCGATTTTATTTTGAGGGTTGATGATGCAATTTCAGTTTCTGATGTTAACTTTGCAGCCGCAAAAGAAGAAAAAGTGGCCAAAAAGCCTGTAAGAAAGTCAACTGCAAAGAAGACAGAGGCTAAGAAACCGGCGGCCGCTAAGGCAAAAACAGTAAAAACGAAGAAAAAAGAATAAATGAGCAAAGAATTGTTACGACCGGACTATCTGTTTGAAGTCAGTTGGGAGGTCTGCAACAAGGTTGGTGGCATTTACACGGTAATTGCCACCAAATCCTTGTATCTCAAATCCGAATTGAAGCGTCATCATATTCTTGTAGGACCTGACGTATGGATGAATACGGAAAGCAATCCGGACTTTATTGAAGATCCGCTGCTGTACAGGGACTGGAAGGCAAAGGCGGCTTCCGAAGGATTGAGGATAAGGATAGGGAAATGGAACGTTCCCGGTAAGCCTGTTGCTATTCTGGTGGATTTCAAGCAGTTCATTACAGATCAGAACGAGATACTTACGGATTATTGGAAGACTTTCGGTGTAGATTCCATTACAGGAAACTGGGACTACCGCGAGTCTGCCCTGTTCGGATATGCGGCTGGAAAGGTGATAGAGAGTTTCTATCGTTATAATCTCAGCCCTGCGGATAAAGTTGTCGCACAGTTCCACGAATGGATGACAGGTGCCGGACTCCTTTATATAAAGAAGACCCAGCTCCCGATAGCCACAGTCTTTACAACACACGCTACAGTTGTCGGAAGATGCGTTGCCGGCAACCATCTGCCTCTGTATGACTCTATGGCGTCGTATGACGGTGATGCAAAAGCACGTGAGTTCAATGTGGTTGCGCGTCATTCTCTTGAGAAGAAATCCGCTGAGAATGCTGACATATTCACTACAGTAAGTGATTTGACTGCTGTGGAGTGCAGGCAGTTCCTCGGAAGAAACGTCGATGTGGTGACTCCTAACGGCTTTGAAAACAGTTTTACGCCTGCTGATGACGCTGAATATGAATATAAGCGCAATGCGGCCAGAAACAAACTGATTGAAGTCGCTTCTGCGATGTCTGGCGAGGAAGTACCTGAAAATGCCGTGTTTGTCGGCATAAGCGGCCGTTATGAATACAAGAACAAGGGTATCGATGTTTTCCTTGATGCGCTTGACAGGCTCAACGGTTCTGATTTTGAGGGCAAGAGCGTGCACGCATTCATTATGATACCTGGAGGGATCAACGGTCCGGACAAGGAGCTTGTCGCAAAGATGGCAGGAAACGGCTCTTCGTATGTGACCAGGACTTCCCATTATCTCAGGGAGCCGGAATATGACCAGATTTCAAGAAGGCTTAATGAGCTCAAGCTCAATAATGCCATAGGGGACAAGGTGAAAGTTTATTTCGTCCCTTCATATCTCAACGGCAATGACGGCATCTTCAATATGCCTTATTATGATCTTCTTGTAGGACTGGATCTTACGGTATTCCCGTCATATTACGAGCCGTGGGGCTATACTCCTCTGGAGAGTCTTGCGTTCAGGGTCCCTACCGTGACTACAACCCTTGCCGGATTCGGACTTTGGGTCCGCTCCTATTTCGGCAAGGCTCATCCTGGAATCACTGTCATCAGCCGCAATGATTCAAATTATATGAATGTGGTTGACGATGTGGTGGAGCGCGTCAAAGAGATTGCCGGCCTGTCAAAAGACAGCAGAAAATTATATATGGACAACGCCAAGGAGGTGTCGGAGATAGCTCTTTGGGAGAACAATATTGTTTATTATAAAGAGGCGTATTCAAAAGCTCTGGAAAAAGTGATATCCGAAAAAGGTGCTTTTCCTGAGACCAGAATGGAAAAATCAATTCAATATATGAAAATAGATGTTAATCAGCCGTCATGGAACAGCGTGTTCGTGTCACGTCATCTTCCTGACAGTTTGAAGGATCTGGAAATACTTTCCAGAAATTTATGGTGGTGCTGGAATGAACCGGCAAAAAATCTTTTCAAGTCAATTGACGAAAAGGCCTGGGCGGAGTCCGGAGAGAATCCGATAGCTATGCTTGACAGGGTAAATCTCAAGAGGTACAAGCAGCTTGAGAGCGATGAGGCCTTCCTTGCAGAACTGAAAGCCGTAATGGATGAGTTCAATGAATATATGTCATTGAAAGCAGAGAGGACTTCTCCTTCCATAGCGTATTTCTGTATGGAATATGGTCTTGACACTTCTCTGAAGATTTATTCCGGAGGATTGGGTATCCTTGCGGGAGACTACCTTAAGGAGACAAGTGATATGAACACCAACCTGGTGGCAGTCGGACTGCTTTACAGGTACGGTTATTTTACCCAGCTTCTTTCCGCACAGGGTGCACAGGTGGCAAACTATGCCGCACAGGACTTTATGAAGATACCTGCTTCCCCTGTACGCGACGCGGACGGCAACTGGATGACAATCAGTATCGCTTTCCCTGGACGCAATCTTAATGCAAGGCTCTGGAGAGTCGATGTGGGACGTACCGAGCTTTATCTTATGGATACTGACTATGAGGATAACCTTCCTGAGGACAGGAGCATTACCCACAGCCTCTATGGCGGAGACTGGGAGAACCGTCTTAAACAGGAACTTCTTCTCGGTGTCGGCGGTATCCGCGCGCTCAGAACCCTCGGCCTTAACCCTCAGGTATATCACTGCAATGAGGGACACGCCGCATTCATAGGTCTTGAAAGACTCCGTGAATATATAAACGAGGACAACCTTGATTTCCCTGAGGCAATGGAGGTGGTAAGGGCTTCATCGCTTTTCACGACACATACTCCTGTGCCTGCCGGACACGATGCGTTCGATGAGGGAATCCTCAGAAAATATATAAGCCATTATCCTGAGCGTCTGAAGATTGACTGGACGACTATGATGGGGCTCGGAAAGATAAATGCCGGTGATGTGAATGAGAAATTCTCTATGAGCATCCTTGCAGCGAACATTTCGCAGGAAGTCAACGGTGTATCATGGCTCCACGGGGAGGTCAGCAAAGATATTCTCTCCAATATGTGGCCGGGATATATGCCGGAGGAGCTTCATGTGAGCTATGTTACCAACGGTGTGCATTATCCTACCTGGACTGCACACGAGTGGAAGGCAATCCATTCCAAGGTGTTCGGTGAAGCGTTCAAGACGCACCACTATGACAAATCCTGCTTTGAGGGTATCTACAGTGTCTCCGATGAAGATGTATGGAACGTAAGACAGGCTCTGAGGAAAAAACTTATCAATGAGATCAAGGAAAGGCTTTCTGATCCTGCTGCGACCAACCATTATTCTCCACGTCAGATCGTTACCATAAAGGATACTTTGAGGGATGACGTTCTGACCATCGGATTTGCAAGGCGTTTCGCTACGTATAAGAGGGCGCACCTGCTGTTCAAGGATCTTGACCGTCTCAGCGAGATCGTCAACAATCCTAAGCAGCCTGTACAGTTCATCTTTGCAGGAAAGGCCCACCCTGCCGACAAGGCCGGCCAGGATCTTATAAAGATGATCGTGGACATCTCGAAGATGGACCAGTTCATCGGAAAGATTGTCTTTGTGCCTAACTACGACATCACTCTTGCAAAATATCTCGTTCAGGGTGTCGATATATGGATGAACAATCCTACCCGTCCTCTTGAGGCGTCAGGAACATCCGGAGAGAAAGCTGCCATGAATGGAGTAATGCACTTCTCCGTGCTTGACGGATGGTGGGTTGAAGGCTACAAGCCGGGTGCCGGATGGGCTCTTCCTATGGAAAGGACATACGATGACCAGAATTATCAGGACGAGCTGGATGCGGCTACTATCTATACTCTCATAGAGAATGATATCGCTCCTGTATTCTATTATGTCAATACTACGACAGGAAGGTCAGCGGAATGGATAAGCTATATCAAGAATACCATAGCGCAGGTTGCATGCAACTTTACGACCAACAGGATGCTCACTGATTATATCAACCAGTATTATGAGCCGCAGTCTGCAAGAACTATGAAGCTTGTCGCTGAAGACTACCAGCTTGCACGTCAGATTGCTACCTGGAAAAAGCACATGAGACGTGAATGGCAGAATGTCGGTGTCGTGTCTGTGATCAAACCTGACAGCACATACAATGACATCGCTCTTGGCAAGGAGTTCAAGGCTGAAATCGTATTGAATATCGGTGACCTTCAGCCGGAGGAAGTAGGAGTGGAACTTCTGTTCGCTACTGCTGACAAGAAAGGCAAGCTGCACATTCAGGAAAGTTTTGAGTTCGTTCCGACAGAAAGTACCGATGGTGTCGTTAAATATAGCGCGACCGTACTTCCTGAGGTTACAGGTCTGTATCAGGTGGCTGCAAGGATTTATGCCAAGAATCCTTTGTTGCCTCACAGACAGGACTTTGAACTTGTAAGATGGTTGTAGCGACCGGATTTTTCGACGGTGTCCATATAGGGCACCGTCTTGTAATAGAGCAGCTTGTTGCTGCCGCGAAAGCACGCGGGGATGAAAGCCTTATCATAACATTTTGGCCTCATCCCCGTAATGTTCTTCAAAAGGATGCAAGTTCGTTGAGGCTTCTGACATCTTTGGATGAGAAGAAGCGTATGCTGCAATCCCTCGGTGTGGACAATGTGGAGGTAATCGGGTTTACTCGTGAATTCAGCAGGCTTTCGGCCGAGGAATATCTGAAGGATTATGTGATGGACAGGTTCGGCGGGACTTCCATCATACTCGGATATGACAACAGGATGGGCAGTGATTCTCCGGATTCGGCAGATGTGGCCGCTGTGGCGGAAAGGCTTGGGCTGGATGTCATAAGGGCGGCACAGATCTCTTCCGGTGCCGGAATGGCCGTCAGCTCTACGTGGATACGGACTATGATATCGGCCGGAAATGTGGAGGCTGCAGCTGATATGCTGGGATACGGATATTTTCTGCACGGAGTTGTTGTCGCAGGCAACAGGATAGGGCGTACCATAGGCTTCCCGACAGCCAATATGCAGTTGTATGAGCCTTTGAAACTGGTTCCTGGCAACGGTGTCTATTTCGTGTCTGTGGAGACTCTCGGCAGGCAATATTACGGTATGTGCAATATCGGACGCAGACCTACGGTGGGCAATGGAAATTCCGTGACCATCGAGACGAACATATTCGGATTTGATGAAGACATCTATGGGCTGGATATCACTGTTACTTTTCTGAAAAGGATAAGGTGTGAGACAAAATATGTATCTTTGGAGGCATTGAAAGAGCAGCTGACCAAAGACAGGTCACTTTGCGAAGAATTTTTATAGATATTATATTATGAGCGTTGGTACAATAGTAATGCTGGGGATAGCACTTGTGACAATTATATTCAGAAGTGTGAACAGGTCTCTGAAGTCCGCTGCGTCTGATCCGGACATTGATGTGTCCTATGTACCGGTGCCGGATGATGACCTTGATGACAGTATTCCGGAGAAGCCCCGGCAGGAAATCCGCCTTGTGGAGAGCCCTGGGCAGGCCGGACTTGGGAAGTCTGTGCGGAAGGAAACGGCAAAGCCTCATAAGCCTGATCCTGCAGTGTCCGGTAAAGTGAAGACAGACATGAAAAGGAAGCGCGGATTCAATGCAAAGGATATGATTATATACTCTGAAATACAGACTCCGAAATATTTGGACAAGTAGGTTTTTTCAGAAATAATTTTTAATTTTGCAAACATCATCAAGGGTTCTGTGGCTGTTCACAGAACTCATTTTTAATTTGTACTTATTAAAAAAACAATATTATTATGGCAATTCATTATATGACTCAGGAAGGTCTTGACAAATTGAAGAAAGACCTTGCGGATGCTCTTGCGCAGCGTCCTGTCATTTCCGCTCAGATTGCGGAGGCACGCGACAAGGGTGATTTGTCTGAAAATGCTGAGTATGAGGCTGCCAGGGAGGCTCAGGGCCTGCTGGAGCTGAATATTTCCAAGCTTCAGGACCTTGTTGCAAATGCACGTGTTATAGACGAATCACAGATCGGTACGGATAAGGTTCAGATGCTGAACAAGGTGAAAGTGAAGAACCTTGCCAACAACCAGATAATGGAATTCACTCTGGTCGGGGAAAGCGAGGCTGATTTCGCTTCCGGAAAGCTTGCTGCTGCAACTCCTATCGGAAAGGCCCTTATGGGACATTCGAAAGGGGATACCGTTGAGGCTAAGGTGCCTTCCGGAATAATCAGGTTTGAAATACTTGACATCACTCTTTAGAGGTTATGGCTACTATATTCACTAAGATAGCCCACGGTGAGATACCTTCATACAAGGTGGCGGAAAATGAGGATTTTTATGCTTTCCTGGATATCAATCCGATGTCAAAGGGGCATACTCTTGTCATTCCGAAGAATGTAGAGGATGATTATATCTTCAACCTTGATGAAAGTACATATATGGGACTTTGTGCCTTTGCGAGGAAAGTCGCTCTTGCGATAGAGCGTGCCGTACCATGCAAACGTGTCGGTGTGGCCGTGCTCGGAATGGAAGTTCCCCATACGCATATCCATCTTGTCCCTCTCAACAGTGAGGCTGATATGGATTTCAGAAAACCTAAGCTACAACTTGCAGCGGATGAGTTTGTTTCCGTTGCCCAGTCAATACTTTCAGAATATGAAAAACTTTAATTTCAAAGCGGTGGCTGCATTGTGCGCCGCTTTAGCTTTGGTGTCTTGCGGAAAGACGGCTTCTGTCAAGGGAACTGTTGCGGATGCACCTGAATCGGAAGTTATAGTCAAACTGCTTGATGTCAACCGTTATGAGGTACTTGATACGGTTGCTACAGGCAAGGACGGCAGCTTTTCCTATAAAGTGGAGATAAAAAAGAATGAACCGGAGTTCATCTATCTTTTCTATAAGGAAACCAAGATCGCATCGCTTCTTCTGCAGGCAGGTGACAAGGTCAATGTCTCTGCTGATACTTTGGGGGCATTCTCCGTGTCCGGTTCCGCCGAGACGGAAAAACTGATACAGGTGGAGAAGGAGCTTGCTGATTTTTCAGCACGTTTTCTTGCACTGTCCGACAGGCTTGACAAAGCTGATCCTGCTTCAGCCGAGGCGAAGGCCATTACCCAGGAGATGGGCAAAGAGTATATAGGATATTATAGAAGCCGCGTGAAATATGTGATGGAGAACTCACATTCCCTGACTGTGGTCCCTGTGATGTTCCAGATGATTTCTCCCAATCTTCCTGTATTTTCACAGGAGACGGATGCGATACATTTCAAGAATATGACTGACTCGCTTTCTGCGGTATATCCTGATTCGAGATATGTCAAGGCCCTCAAGAAAGAGGCGGACAGAAGGCAGGGGATACTTGAATTGGGAATCAGGCTTCAGAATGCCGAGCAGCTCGATTTCCCTGAAGTCGAAATGCCGGATGTCAATGGCGTGAAGCGCAAACTCAGTGAGGTTGACAGGAAAGTTGTCCTCCTGCACTTCTGGTCGGCGGCTGATCCTGCACAGAAAATGTTTAATCTTGATGTGCTTGCTCCTGTCTACAATGATTTCAAGTCAAAGGGATTTGAAATATATCAGGTGGCCATCGATGTGGACAAGGCATCCTGGGCGAGAACTGTAAAAGAGCAGAATCTCGGCTGGATAAATGTCTGTGACGGACTTGGAACCGCTTCGCCTGCTGTCGGAGCCTACAATGTCAACAGATTGCCTGTGTCATATCTGCTTGCTGACGGTCAGCTGATCGGTGAAAGGATTTCCGATGAAGCATCCCTCCGGAAAGTTCTGAACAAGCTGCTGTAAGAAAATCCTCTGTCTTTTAAGGTGGGTGCTTGTATGTGGTTGACTATAAAGTTGTTACAAAACAGTATGCTCTATATGACGCATGCTGTTTTGTAATTTATTGTGTTTCAGTTTGTTGTGAGACCCCAAGCCGGTCAGGGTTTGAGGCAGCCGATAGGTACGACATAGACATCGTCTTCCCTTTTGTATGCGATGCTGCCTACTGCTGTCAGGACCATCTTGAATGACGGTGTCTGCATCTTGTCCGTATCAATGATTGAGGCCAGTTTGTTGAGCGATGCAGCTCCTTCGTCTATGAGTTTTTGTCCTCCGAGCTTTATTTCAATTAAAGCGTATTTACCGTTTCTGAGGTGAATGACCGCATCACATTCAAGACCGTTGCTGTCTCTGTAGTGATATACGTTGCCGTACAGGGCGTCTGCATATACTCTGAGGTCACGTGCTGCCATTGTTTCAAAAAATAGCCCCATTGTGTTCAAGTCATTTTCCAGATCTGCCGGGCCTATTCCAAGAGCAGCTGCAGCAATGGATGGGTCTATAAAATATCTGGTATCGCTTGTCCTTATCGCCGCCTTTGAACGCAGGTTCGGATTCCAGGATGCCATATCTTCAATCACAAAGATTTTTTTGAGGGCGTCAATATATGAAGCGACAGTTTCCTCGTCGAGACTGCTGATGTCGTTTGCCGCCATATCATTTTTTATTCCGATAATGGTAGCTTGGGTTCCTTGGTGACGTGCAAGAGAACGCATAAGCCTTTGGGTTCTTGCCGGGCTTCTGTTGACGTTGTCGACTGATGAAATATCTGTTTCTGTAACTGCTTCATAATAGGAATACGCAGTCTCCAGGGCATATTCTTTTTCCAGATTTGTTGCAATGGGCCAACCTCCGCGGCATATAAGATAGGCTATGTCTGAGAGTTGCAGATTACATTCGCTGAATATGGCCTTGGGGGCATTCTCAAACAGTCCGCCCAGGCTGATTGCCCCGTTTGACTCTCCTGACTCATACAAAGACATCGGACGCATTTTTATATGCGTTATTCTTCCCGTTCCGGTGTGGTGTATTTTCTCCTTTTCCTTGTCGCTCAACGGCACCGCTGAACCTGTAAGAATGAACTGTCCGATTCCATTGCTGTGGTCGACCGAATATCTGACTGCGTCCCAAATCTGAGGGATAGTCTGCCATTCGTCCAAAAGGCGTGGCTTGTCGCCTTCAAGCAAGGCGTTGATGTTCATTTCTGCAAGTATGAGGTTCTTGTTGAATGCCACAGGGTCGGAAACATAGTTTATGCTTTTGGCCTGCTGTTCAGAACTTGTGGTTTTTCCGCACCATTTGGGACCTTCGACAAGAACTGCTCCAGTAGATTTGAGCTTTCTTTCAAGAAGAGAGTCCGCTATGCGCTTTTTATAGATGGAATGCGCCATATTAAATCTTGTTTATAACCCATAGGCAAAACTAATGACAATATTCCTTTTAATCAATACTTTATGGTGATTTTCGGTGAAATGTGGAAATAAAATCGGTGAAATGTGGAAATAAAATCGGTGAAATGTGGAATCAGAACAATTTTTTCTTGCTGGCGGTGGCGACGAATTCCTTGAGGTAGAACGGTTCGAAGTAGGCCACATCCCTGAAATTTCCTTCATTGAATTCCTTCATTGCAGGCATAAGCATTGACGAGGCTTTCGGACAGCACTGTGCAAAATGTGCGTTGGGATGTGTCAATGTGCCTCTGCATTTTTCCGCCCCGTCGCCGATGAAAAGTACCGGGCCTTCCGCCAGCTCTGCCGTGAAACTTCCTTCTGTCACTATATGAGGTTCAGTTTCTGTCAGCTGTTTTCCTTCAGGGGAAAATACGGCAGTGTAGACTTCCATCCTTCTGGCATCTACCATAGGGACTATATATTTGCATCCTTCCGGAAGAGCGTCCTCTGAAATGGCCTGCCATGCAAGCGTGTCAAGGGTTCCGACTGCTATAAGTGGAATATCGGCTCCGAAACAGAGTCCTTTTGCCGTGGATACTCCTACTCTCAGCCCTGTATATGATCCTGGACCCATACTTACACAGACTGCGCTGCAGTCCCGTATTGTCATATCGTTCTCTTCAAGCATTTCCTGTATGAACGGGGCTGTAAGTGAGGCGTGGGCTTTCTGCCCGCTGCTTTCTCTATATGAAATTATTTCTCCGTCCTTTGCAAGGGCGGTTGAGCACAAGGCTGTGGAAGTCTCGATCAGTATTATATTTTCCATTTCAGTAGTCTTTTTATGGCGTTATATTCCCATAATCAGCCCTTTGAGATAAGGGAATACGGAGTATGCCATATTTTTCAGAGGGTAATAGAATGCCGAATCGGCAAGCGTCTTTTCCGGTACGAGACCGAAGGTCGTATTCAGGGCGTTGAACGCCAGAATGACAAGTCCCAGTATGATTGCGCATTTCAGGAATGCGAACAATACCCCCAAAAGTTTGTTCAGCCAGCTCAGCATGATTATTTTTATTGTCGCCTCAAAGATTTTTCCTATCGCGAACAGTACGAAGACGACCACTACGAATATTACGGCGAAAGCGATTGTATTCAGCAGTTGCGGCGAAGTTTCTATCCATTGTGACATCCAATGGCTGAGTGTGACGGAAAATTTGAACGACAGCCACGTTCCGAGCACGAGAGATATGATGGCTATCACTTGTGAGATGAACCCTTTTCTCAGTCCGTTGATGATAGCCGGGATGAAGCATAGCAACAGAATAATATCCAGAATATTCATAGTTTGCGATAATATTTTCAAATGTTTATATTTGCAAATTGTTTGAATCTGCAATGCGGTAAAAACCGGTTGCAAAATTATATAAAAAATATGACATTTAACGAGTATAAGAATTTGGATCTGGTCGCTGTCGGCAATGAAGTGCTTGACAGGTGGAAAAAGAACAATACTTTCAGAAGATCCCTTGAGGTCAGGGAAGGTGCTCCGGAGTTCATTTTCTTTGAAGGACCACCATCAGCCAACGGTATGCCTGGTATACACCATGTTATGGCACGTTCGATCAAAGATGCAATCTGCCGGTACAAGACGCAGAGCGGATATAAGGTGGCCCGTCGTGCAGGATGGGATACCCACGGGCTTCCTGTCGAATTGGGTGTCGAGAAGATGCTTGGTATAACCAAAGAGGATATCGGCACCAAGATAAGTGTAGAGGACTACAACAAAGCCTGCCGCAAGGAGGTTATGAAATATACAAAAGAGTGGGTTTCCATGACGGAAAGGATAGGTTATTGGGTTGATATGGATGACCCTTATATCACATACGACAACCGTTATATCGAAACCCTATGGTATCTGCTTAAGAAGATTTATGACAAAGGTCTTCTTTACAAGGGTTATTCAATACAGCCTTATTCTCCTGCTGCCGGTACCGGACTCAGTTCACACGAGCTCAATCAGCCTGGCTGCTACCGTGACGTGAAAGACACTACGGCTACGGTGCAGTTTGAGGTCATAAAGGATGAAAAGTCACAGATACTGTTCGGATGCGAGACTTTCCCGGTGTATTTCCTCGCCTGGACTACCACGCCGTGGACGTTGCCTTCCAATACCGCATTGTGCGTAGGTCCGGAAATAAAATATGTACGGGTTCTTTCATTCAATCCTTATAGCGGTGCTCCGGCTATTTATGTTGTCGCCGAGGCTCTTCTGAATACTCTGTTCAATCCGAAAGCTGCGGAAATTCCTCTTGAGGAATACAAGCAGGGAGACAAGCTTGTGCCTTACAGGGTTCTTGAAGGCTCGTTCAAGGGATCCGAACTTGTGGGAGTATCATACCATCAGCTGATTCCTTGGTTCAAGCCTGATGCAGGCGCTTTCCGCGTGATTTCAGGTGATTACGTGACTGTAGAAGACGGAACAGGAATAGTCCATATCGCTCCTACTTTCGGTGCGGATGACAATAAGGTGGCCAAGGCTGCCGGTGTTCCTGCGCTCAGGGTTCTTGACAGGAACGGTGAATATCAGGCCCAGGTGGACCGTCAGGGACGTTTCTTCAGGATTGAAGATCTGGATCCTGCATACGTGGCGGAGAGGGTTTCGGATGACTATAAGGAATTTGCCGGAAGATATGTCAAGAACGCATACGATTCTTCTCTTGACGCTGACGCCCCTACGCTTGATGTAGACATCTGCGTTATGCTCAAACAGCAGGGAAAGGCGTTCAGGATAGAAAAACATACTCATAATTATCCTCATTGCTGGAGGACGGACAAGCCAGTGATATATTATCCTCTTGATTCGTGGTTTATCAGGACTACTGCCGTAAGGGACAGGATGATAGAGCTGAACAATACAATTACCTGGAAACCGGAGGCTACCGGTACGGGACGTTTCGGCAAATGGCTTGAGAACATACAGGACTGGAACCTTTCACGCAGCCGGTATTGGGGAACCCCTCTTCCTGTCTGGAGAACGGAAGACGGCAAGGAGGAGAAGTGCATAGGTTCTATGAAAGAGTTCTATGCTGAGATAGAAAAGGCTGTCGCAGCCGGTGTTATGGAGTCAAATCCTCTGAAGGACAACGGTTTCGATCCTTCTGATATGTCAAAGGAGAATTATGACAAAATCGACCTCCACAGACCGTATGCGGACAATGTATTCCTTGTTTCCGATACAGGCAGGAAGATGATCCGTGAGACGGACCTTATCGATGTGTGGTTTGATTCCGGAGCGATGCCGTATGCACAGGAAGGTCTGCGCAATCTCGGTGCTCCGAGATTCGGATGCACAGCTGATTTTATTGCTGAGGGAGTTGACCAGACACGCGGATGGTTCTATACTCTTCACGCGATAAATACTATGGTCAGCGACAAGTGCGCGTTCAAGAGAGTCATTTCAAACGGTCTTGTGCTTGACAAGGACGGCAACAAGATGAGCAAACGTCTCGGCAATGCGGTGGATCCGTTCACTGAGCTTGACAAATATGGACCTGATGCTCTCAGATGGTATATGCTTACCAATTCACAGCCGTGGGACAACCTCAAATTTGACATTGCTGGTGTGGATGAGGTTAGAAGGAAGTTCTTCGGTACATTGTACAACACGTATTCTTTCTTCGCGCTTTATGCCAATGTGGACGGCTTCGATATCGAAGCTCCGAAGGTGCCTGTGTCAGAGCGTCCTGAAATAGACAGATGGGTGGTTTCAATGCTGAATACTCTTGTCAAAGAGGTTGTGGAGGCATACGAGGATTACGATATTACTGCTGCAGGGCGTCTTATCCAGGATTTCGTGTGTGACCATCTGAGCAACTGGTATGTACGACTCAACAGGAAGAGATTCTGGGGCGGTTCTATGGACAGGGACAAGCTGTCCGCATATCAGACTTTGTATGAGGTGCTGGTGGCTGTTGCCAAACTGGCGGCTCCTATTGCTCCTTTCTTTATGGACAGAATGTATCTTGACCTTGTTCCTGGAGCAGAGTCTGTACATTTCGTGTCAATGCCTTCATACGATGCTTCCGTTGTCGACAAGGATCTTGAGGAAAGGATGGATCTTGCCCAGAGGGCATCTTCTATGGTGTTGGCATTGAGGAGAAAAGTAAATATAAAGGTAAGACAGCCGCTTTCCAAGCTTGTCATTCCTGTGATAGATCAGAGAGTAAAGGAGCAGCTTGAGCTTGTCAAAGGTCTTCTCCTGGGTGAAGTCAATGTCAAGGAGGCTGAGTTCCTTGCTGATACAGAGGGCTTGATTACGAAGAAGATCAAGCCGAACTTCAAGACGCTCGGAAAGATGTACGGAGCCAAGATGAAGGCTATTTCAGCTGCTTTCAATATGTTGGGACAGGCTGAAATATCTGCGATCCAGGCCCAGGAGGCTACAGGGGAAGGATATATGCTTACTCTGGCGGACGGCGATCAGGTCAAGATCGTGAAAGGGGACTATGAGATTTCTTCCGAAGATATGCCGGGATGGCTTGTCGCAACGGAAGGCAGCCTTACACTTGCCCTTGACATTACGGTTACCGATGACCTGAAGAAGGAAGGTATTGCCAGGGAGCTTATAAACAGGATTCAGAATCTTCGCAAGGACAGCGGATTTGATGTTACGGACAAAATAAACGTCAAAATATTTGCGGACGGTGAAGATGGTGCAGATATTGCTGATGCACTTTGCGCTTTCGGTGACTATGTCGCTTCACAGACCCTGGCCAAGACGGTAGAGGCCGGTGCTCTGGCTGATGCAGGTAATGCTGCTGAGGTGGAATGGGGCGATGGTGTCATCCGCATAGAAGTTGTGAAGTTGTAGTCTGCGATTTGTGGACATTATTGATAATACTTAAAATAATAGCGATATGGCTGAAGAAATGAAGGATGGCGGACAGGATATTCAGGTCCGCTACAGCGATGAAGAGCTTCAGGAGTTCAAGACTATAATTCTTGATATGCTTGACAAAGCGAAGAAAGAGTATAAGACTTTGCGTGATATGGTCACACATGGTTCAAGCAATGATATAGAGGATACATCTCCTACGTTCAAGATTATGGAGGAAGGAGCGGCTACCCTTTCAAAGGAAGAGGCCGGACAGCTTGCCCAGCGTCAGTATAAATTCATTCAGAACCTTGAGGCTGCCCTTGTCCGTATTGAGAACAAGACATACGGTGTATGCCGTATGACAGGCAAGCTGATTCCTAAGGAGAGGCTCCGTCTTGTTCCTCACGCCACTTTGACTGTGGAGGCAAAGGAAATGCTAAACAAGAAATAGGATGAAGATTTCCAAAGGAAAGCAGCTGCTGATATTGGGTGTCATATTGGTGGTTCTTGACCAGGTGATCAAGATTCTGGTCAAGACTAATATGACTCTTGGCGAGAGTTTCAACGTCATCGGAGACTGGTTCCGTATATGTTTCATTGAAAATGAAGGAATGGCTTTCGGAATGAAATTCGGAGGTATGGCAGGGAAGTTTCTTCTTTCACTGTTCCGCATATTTCTTTTCGGCGGGCTTGTATACTGGATATCAAAGCTTCTGAGAAAAGGCGATACTCCTGTGGGGGTGGTTGTCGGACTTACTATGATCGCCGCAGGCGCGTTGGGAAACATAATTGATTGTTTCTTTTATGGACTTGTATTCTCTGAATCGACGCCGTGGGCTGTGGCTGAATTTGGCGGACATTACGCTCCGTTTATGTTCGGCAAGGTTGTGGATATGTTCTACTTTCCTATTATCGATACCGTATGGCCGGAGTGGATGCCTTTTATAGGCGGCAATCCTTTCAGGTTCTTTGAGCCTGTCTTTAATTTTGCTGACAGCTGCGTCACTTGCGGTGCGTTGTATCTGATATTTTTCCAGTATAGGTTTTTTACCTCGGAAGAGAATAAAGGAGTTTCTGAATAATTGCTTGTTCTGTTATGAATAGGTTGGCTATAGTAGGTTGCGGCAGGCTTGGCAATATTGTTGCCGGGGCTGTCGCAAATGGTTTTTTGCCGGAATATGAACTTGTTGGAGCATATTCCCGCAGTTATGAAAAGGTTGCCGGGCTGGCGGCTGAATTTTCCGGAAGCTGTACCGCCTGCCGGACTCTGTCTGAACTTTTTGACCTTAAACCGGACTATATTGTGGAGGCGGCCTCTCCTGCGGCTATGCGTGAGCTGGCCATACCTGCTCTGGAGAAAGGGATCTCGATAGTGACTCTGTCCATAGGGGCATTCGCTGACGATGAGTTCTATGCTTCTGTACGGAGTGCCGCTTCGGCAGGAGGAGCACGTGTTTATGTCGCTTCCGGTGCGACAGGCGGATTTGACGTGCTGAGGACAGCTATGCTTATGGGCAATGCTTCCGCTGAATTTTTCAACGAAAAGGGACCCGATGCCTTGAGGGGAACGCCTGTATATGACGAATCTCTCCAGACGGATAAGAGAATTGTGTTTTCCGGCAGTGCGAAGGAGGCTATAGGACTGTTTCCTACAAAAGTGAATGTGACGGTTGCAGCTTCGCGCGCTTCAGTCGGTCCGGATAATATGCAGGTTACGATACAGTCAACTCCCGGATTCAAGGGTGATACCCAGCGTGTCGAGATGCGCAATGATCAGGTCCGTGCCGTAGTGGATGTCTATAGTGCGACAAGTGAGATTGCCGCCTGGTCCGTTGTAAACGTGCTGCAGAAAATAGTCTCCCCGATAGTTTTCTGAGGCTTTGGTTCCGTGAATGTAATAAACAGATGTTCCCATCAGGCGAAATTTTGTCCGATGGGAACATTTGCTTATTGAAGATATGGTTATCCGAGATATGCTTCGATATTGGCAATGACTTTTTCGCTGAGGCGGTCAAACGCCTGGATGGTACGTCCCGTGGAGACTTGCATACAGTGTACTTTCGGATGTGTCAGAAGATGCTCTCCTCCGAGTGCTCCGGTCGTGTCGCAATACAGCAGATTGTCACCTTCAAGCCATTTTAACATCGGCTGCTCGTCCCAGGCTGGGGAAAGACCTGTGTTGAAAAGGATTTTCCTGTCTCCTAAAGCCTTGAATTCATCTTCGTGAAGAAGTACGGTGTTTTTGTTGAGACAGCAGAATATTGCTTCATTGTCTCTTAAAAGTTCTTTCATGGGCTTGAATACATATCCTTTTTCAGAAGCCCATTCTTTTTCTGAGCGTGCGAAATATGAGATTTCAGCTCCGAAAAAATGCAGTGCGTCGGCTATCATCCCTCCTGATTTTCCGAGGCCGACGATACCTGCTTTCAGTCCTGTTATTTCTTTCGGTGTGCTTTCCCAAGATGGTTGGCCGAAACCGTGCATAAGCCTGACAAGTTCGCTGATGACATATTCGACGACTCCTTCATCTCCATAGTCACGTATACCTGTTACGGTGATTCCACGCTGCCCGGCATAATTTATATCCACATTGGCACTTTCCGGAGAATATAGAGAGCAGCACATTCCGATATATCTGACGTTAGGGCATTTCTCAAGTGCCGGTCTCTCCAGTCTTGAAGTATAGCTGAGCAGAACAGCGTCCGCATCTCCTATTCTGTTGATGATTTCTTCATCTGTCTGCGGTATGTCATCATAAGTTACGACTTCCCGTGCGAAGTTGTAAAGTCTTTTTTCAGCGGCCGGTATGAGGCTGACCGGCTCTATTGCAACAAGTTTATTGAACATATTAAGTATATATTGCAGTTTTGTGTTTTCCGTATGATGGACTGCTGATGTTTATTAAAATTGACAGTAATGCAAAGTTAAGGTTTTCGCGACAAAGTACAAGTTGCACCTGTCCTTAACATCCTTTGGGCAAGACTGTCTGTGATATGTTTGTGCAAATCAGAAAAAACATGAAGATTCAAGATAGAAGTGCAACGGTGTGTGGTTAACCCGCCACCGTTGTGCGTTCCAGGGCGACACAAAAAAA
>VSOK01000079.1 GCA_009774765.1 Bacteroidales bacterium | reverse complement strand
TTCTTTTTCCATTACAGACTCTTGTTTTTCTTTTTTCTTCTTTACCTCGTTATCTTTCTCAATATTGTCAATGAACTGTTGTTTTCACCGTCTCTATTTCTGAAACGGGCTGCAAAGATACGGACATTTTTTTTACTTCCAAATTTTTCTGAACATTTTTTCAAAATATTTTTTCGCCCAAATATGGCATATAGCATATAAAGCATTGATTACAAGCGAACAAACCCTACTAAACAGACAAATAAAAATTTTCGTCATTCTTAAAGACAATTCTATCCACTTTATTTGCTACTTTTGCAATCTGTAAAAACAAAACGAAAAATAATTTTTAAAAGATATGGGAAAAATCATTCTTACCGGTGACAGACCGACCGGACGCCTGCACGTAGGACATTATGTCGGATCCCTCAGAAGAAGGGTCGAACTGCAGAATTCAGGAGAATTTGACAAGATATATATAATGATTGCCGACGCACAGGCTCTTACGGACAATGCGGACAATCCGGAAAAGATCCGCCAGAACCTGATCGAAGTGGCATTGGACTATCTTGCATGTGGAATAGATCCATCCCAATGCACCATATTCGTCCAGTCGCAGGTCCCTGAACTATGCGAACTCGCCTTTTATTATATGAATCTCGTGACGGTGCAGCGTCTCCAGCGCAACCCTACGGTCAAGGCGGAGATACAGATGAGGGGATTTTCTGACAACGACACAGAAGACACGGCCAGCCAGAACAAGAAAGGCACACCTGTAGGATTTTTCACTTACCCTATAAGCCAGGCATCGGACATCACAGCGTTCCGCGCCACTACAGTTCCGGCCGGAGAGGACCAGGAGCCGATGGTAGAGCAGACAAGGGAAATAGTAAGGAAATTCAACTCAACTTACGGTGAAACCCTTGTGGAGCCGGAAATACTCCTGCCGACGAATGCAGCATGTCTGCGCCTTCCCGGCACGGACGGCAAGGCAAAAATGAGCAAGTCGCTCGGCAACTGCATCTATCTCTCCGATACGGAAGAAGATGTACGCAAGAGCATCATGAGCATGTTCACCGATCCGGACCATCTCAGGGTCGAAGATCCGGGAAAAGTCGAGGGAAACACTGTATTCACATATCTTGACGCATTCTGCAGACCGGAACACTTCGCATCATACCTTCCGGACTACGCAGATCTTGACGAATTGAAGGCACATTACCGTCGAGGAGGACTCGGAGATGTGAAAGTCAAAAAATTCCTCAATGCCATACTTCAGGAAGAACTGAAGCCAATACGCGAGAGAAGACAGAAATTCGCACAGGACATACCTGCAGTCTACGATATGCTGAAAAAAGGTTGTGAAGAGGCCCGAAAGGCAGCCGCCTCAACGCTCGAAGATGTGCGCAAAGCTATGCAGATCAATTATTTTGATGATTCAGAACTGATTGCAGCTCAGTCTCTCAGATTCAAAGAGCAGCAATAATACATCTATTATATATAACGACAACACAGATACGATATGAAAAATCCCAAACTTACCCTGCCTGAGAACGCGCACAGGGAGCTTAAACCGGGAGAAGAATACAAGCCTCTGCTTTCCCCGTCGCAGAATTACAAGGAAGTAACACCCTGGTCAGTATGTATAGGACTTCTTATGACCATAGTTTTCTCTGCCGCGGCCGCCTTTCTCGGGCTGAAAGTAGGACAGGTGTTTGAAGCAGCAATCCCGATTGCGATAATCGCGGTAGGTCTGAGCAGCGCGCTCGGCAGAAAGAACGCCCTCGGAGAAAACGTCATAATACAATCCATAGGTTCCTGTTCCGGAGGAATCGTCGCAGGAGCGATTTTCACCCTCCCTGCATTATATATTCTCCAGGACAAATATCCGGAACTTACAGTGAACTTCACAAAGGTGTTCTTTTCATCACTGCTTGGAGGTGTGCTCGGAATACTTTTCCTGATACCGTTCAGAAAGTATTTCGTGAAGGAAATGCACGGTAAATATCCTTTTCCCGAAGCGACCGCAACCACACAGGTGCTGGTAAGCGGAGAAGCGGGAGGCAACGGAGCCAAGACACTTCTTGTCAGCGGATTGATCGGAGGTATATATGATTTTGTCGTCTCCACTTTCGGACTTTGGGCAGAAACGATATCCACGACCGTCACCACCTGGGGAGCAGCAGTGGCGGACAAGGCCAAAGTAGTGCTCAAACTGAACACCGGAGCGGCACTTCTCGGTCTCGGATATATAATAGGACTAAAATACGCGTTTGTCATCTGCTGCGGAAGCTTTCTTGTATGGCTTGTCATAATACCTCTTATGAATGTCATCTGGGGAGGTCAGGTACTGGATTTCATGAATACCGGAATATCCTCCACCGTAGGACAGATGTCCGCAGAGGAAATATTCAGGGAATACGCAAGGCATATCGGAATCGGAGGAATCGCCACAGCAGGTGTGATAGGAATTGTCAAATCTTTCGGGGTCATCAGATCGGCAGTAGGACTTGCGGCAAACGAGTTCAGAAGGGAAAAAGGTGATGAGGAACAGGAGACAATCCGCACACAAAGGGACATATCGATGAAAATCGTTGCCATAGGAATAGCTGTTTCAATAATCGCCGTATTCCTGTTCTTCGCCTTTGGAGTCGTGGACAATATCTGGCACGCGGTAATCGGAGTGCTTGTGGTCGGAATAATAGCATTCCTGTTCACTACTGTAGCAGCAAATGCCATTGCAATAGTCGGTTCAAATCCTGTCAGCGGAATGACGCTTATGACCCTGATTCTCGCCTCCCTTATAATGGTAGCATCAGGGCTCAAAGGAACAGCCGGAATGACAGCCGCACTTATAATAGGTGGAGTAGTATGTACTGCCCTTTCTGTCGCAGGAGCATTTGTAACCGACCTGAAAGTGGGATACTGGATAGGCTCCACTCCGAAAACACAGGAAACCTGGAAGTTCCTTGGAACTCTTGTAGCCGCGGCTACCGTCGGAGGAGTAATGCTTGTACTCAACAGAACCTACGGATTCACAGGCGAAAATGCACTTGTGGCTCCTCAGGCCAATGCCATGGCCGCCGTTATAGAGCCGATGATGAACGGTGGAAGCGCACCGTGGCTCCTGTACGGAATAGGTGCTGTTCTCGCCATAATCCTTACATTATTCAGAATACCTGCACTCGCCTTTGCTCTCGGAATGTTCATCCCTATAGACCTGAACCTGCCGATTCTGGCAGGAGGTGCTATCGCGTGGTTTGTAGGTTCACGCAGCAAAGACAAGGAAACCAATGATGCCCGCAAGGAAAAAGGGACTCTCATAGCATCCGGATTCATTGCCGGAGGCGCACTTATGGGAGTGGTCAGCGCAATACTGAGATTCGCCCAGGTTGATTTGTTCATGAAACCTTCACCATGGACGGAACCGGTTGCAATCATTCCTTATCTGGCAATCATCGGCTATATAATATGGTCTTCACTCAAAGCCAAGAAATAACGGCCTGACAGGAGATTGAAACTATGGACGGAGTTGTAGGAGCACTTGTTCTCACCCTCATCGCAGGAGCATCCACAGGCATCGGAGGAGCCGTGATACTGTTCAAGAAAAAACTGAGCAGCAATTTTCTTGCGGCTGCCCTCGGACTGTCTGCCGGAGTCATGATATTCATTTCACTCGCGGAACTTTATCCCGAGGCACAGGCCGCCATAACAGCAACCGGCATCAGGAACGGCAAGGCATTCGTATTGCTGTGCTTTTTTGCAGGAATGGGCATAATAACCCTCATCGACTTCCTCATACCGGAGTACGAGAACCCGCACGAAGCATCAGGACTGACATTGGACGCGGATACTCCGGCCACAAAAAAACTGTCAGAAGAAGGAGGCTCTGCGGAAAAAGCATTGAAAAAACTGGGAATAATGTCGGCTCTTGCAATCGCAATCCATAATTTCCCTGAAGGTATGGCCACATTCATAGGAGCATTGAACGACCCGCAGACCGGAGGAGGCATAGCATTCGCAATAGCCATCCACAACATACCTGAGGGTATCGCCGTGGCTATTCCTATATATTATGCGACAAAGAGCAAAGGCAAGGCCCTTCTTTATGCCACGCTATCCGGACTGAGCGAACCTGCCGGAGCAGCAATATGCTATGCAATCACCTCATTGGCAGGCGTCGATCTTGCCGGAGGGGCAGCCTTCCCGCTGATATTGGCGGCCGTAGCCGGTATCATGATATACATTTCTCTTGACGAGCTGCTGCCGACAGCGGAAAAATACGGTAGACATCACACCGCAATCTCAGGAATTGTCGGAGGGATGGCGATTATGGGAGCCAGTCTCCTTATATTATAATAAGGTAAAACAATCATCAATATGGAAAATATACTTGACAGATTTTTAAGATATGTGGCTGTGGACACACAGTCCGACCCGGATTCCGAAAGCCAGCCAAGCAGCGCGAAGCAGACCGTTCTCCTGAAAATGCTTAAGGACGAACTGAATGCGCTCGGCATTGAAGCCACACTGGATGAATACGGCTATGTGATGGCTACAATACCATCAAACTGCGGGGCCGGAATCCCGGCAGTAGGCTTCATCGCACACGTGGATACCGCTCCTGACGCTTCCGGTGCAGATATCCGTCCACAGATAATAAAAGACTACAACGGAGAGGACATTCTACTGAACAGCCGGACAGGTCTGAGCCTCAAAGTGGAAGATTTCCCTGAACTTCTGTCATATAAAGGCCAGACCATAATCACTACAGACGGAACGACCCTGCTCGGAGCCGACGACAAGGCCGGAGTGGCAGAAATCATGGCTGCGGCGCAATATATAATGGAGCATCCTGAATTCAGGCACGGAGAGATCAAAATAGGATTTACCCCGGATGAGGAGATAGGACGTGGAGTCGTAAAGTTCGACGTACAGAAATTCGGGGCGCAATATGCCTATACGATGGACGGAGGAGCTATAGGAGAACTGGAATATGAAAACTTTAATGCCGCCGCGGCCACAGTACATATCCAGGGACGTAACATCCACCCGGGATATGCAAAAGGAAAGATGCTGAACTCAATCCTTATCGGTATGGAGCTCAACGGACTCCTTCCCGTAGAGCAACGCCCGGAACACACTGACGGATATGAAGGATTCTTCCATATAACAGGATTCAACGGCACTGTGGAGGAGTCTGTTTTCTCATATATAATCCGCGACCACGACATAAATCTGTTCGAGAAGAAAAAGGAAACGCTGAAAAGATGCGTTGAATTCATCAACAGCAAATACGGGAATCAAGTCGCATCCGTTGAAATCAAACACCAGTACTATAATATGAGAAAAGAGGTGGAACCTCATTACCATATCATAGAGAAGGCTGTGAAAGCTATGGAAATGGAGGGAGTGACACCACGTATACAGCCGATACGCGGAGGTACAGACGGAGCGAACCTTTCGTTTATGAGTCTCCCCTGCCCGAACATTTTTGCCGGAGGGCACAATTTCCACGGAAAAATGGAGTACATACCGCTGGAAAGTATGGAAAAAGCTTTCAAGGTAATAATCAATATAATAAGTCTGTTTGCACAAAATGAAGATTCAAGATAGAAGTGCAACGGTGTGGGGTTAACCCCACACCGTTGTGCGTTCCAGGGCGACACAAAAAAA
>VSOK01000078.1 GCA_009774765.1 Bacteroidales bacterium | reverse complement strand
TCGTCAGTTGTGTATAAGATACAGGATACAGCCTGTATCGCCTTGACCTTTTCATTTGCCGGAGGATGAGGGAAAATTGTCTCATAATGCAGAAGATTCCCCTGCTCGTCAAGACATACCACCTTGCATCCTGTCCTGAATCCAGGATCTATCGCAAGTATACGCTTCTGTCCTACAGGAGGAGCCAGCAGGAGCTGCCTGAGATTCTCACCGAACACCTTTATCGATTCAATATCAGCCTTTTCCTTTGCCGTCTTCACCATCTCGTTTGAAATTGAAGGCTCCAGCAGACGTTTGTAGGAATCATCCACCGCAAGACGTATCTGTTCTGCCAGAGGTTTGGCAGGATAGCGTCTTTCCTGACAGAAGTCGTAATACAGCTTGTTGCCGCATTTTTCGGCATCAGCATCTATTTTCAGTGTTATGAAGCCTTCTTCCTCGGCCCTCAGCATAGCCAGGAGCCTATGAGGCGCTATACGAGCCAAGGACTCAGAATAGTCAAAGTACGCTTTATATTTCTGGGCCTCAGGAGAGGAAGACTTCTTCGTAGCCTTGCTTACAAGCCTTCTTGTAGAGAAAATCTGCCGTACTGTATCTCTGACGGAAGCCGTATCACTCAACCGTTCAGCTATTATGTCCCTTGCGCCGGCAAGAGCATCTTCAGGTGAAGTGACCTTGTCGCCGACATATTTCTTCGCCTCTGCAAAAGGATCAGACAATCCTACCGAAAACATCTTGTCGGCAAGAGGCTCAAGACCGGCTTCCTTTGCAGCCGTAGCACGAGTACGCCTTTTGGGCCTGTACGGAAGATACAAATCCTCCAGTTCACGGGCGTCAACACAATTCTCAATCCTTTCACGGAGCCCCGCGTCCAGAGCACCTGCCTGCTCTATAGTATCCAGAACGGATGCCTTGCGTTTTTCCATCTCCGCAAATACATCAGTCCAGTGTCTGATTTCAGCCACCGCAACATCATCCAGCCCTCCGGTCCTCTCCTTTCTGTAACGGCTGATAAAAGGTATAGTGGCACCTTCTGCAAACAGGCGTTCGCAATTTTCCACCTGCCAATCCTTGACACCGAGTCTCCCGGCTATATTTTTTATATATATGTCCTTCATATTTCTGAATTATGATTATCAGTCATGTGATACCTGACGGAGCTGATCCCTGTAGGCTGAAAAAATCTTTGATTTCGATACGAAGCCGAGATATGTCCTGTCCTTCTCGACAACTGGAAGATTCCAAGCCCCGGTCTTCTCGAATTTCGCCATCACAGTGTCCATCTTCTCATCGATATACACGTATTCAGGCGCGGATTTCATAAAATTATAGACGTGCAGCTTATCATAAAGGTCCTTTTTGAACATCTCACGCCTTATGTCCTCCAGACTGACATATCCCTGGAAATGCCTTCTTGAATCAATTACAGGGAATATATTGCGGGATGACTGAGAAATTACATCGACAAGCTCTCCGAGCGTCGCATCAATCCTCACGGCAGTGAAATCAGACTCTATCAGCTCCGTCGTCTTAAGCAGAGTCAGGACAGCCTTGTCACTGTCGTGTGTAAGAAGCTCCCCTTTATTCGCAATACGTTTGGTATAAATGGAATACTGTTCCACCATCCTCGTGGCTCCGAATGATATAGTTGCTGTAAGAATCAACGGTATAAGCAGCTCATATCCGCCCGAAATCTCTGCAATAAGGAATATTGCGGTCATAGGGGCCTGCATCACCCCGGCCATAAGTCCAGCCATACCGACAAGCACGAAATTCTGCTCCGGCACAGAAATGTCCGAGCCGGAAAAAAACAGATTTATAACTCTTGCTACAACAAATCCTGCTATCGCACCGACAAACAAAGTAGGACCGAATGTTCCTCCGACACCACCTCCGGCATTAGTGAATGACATAGAAAATACCTTGAGAAGCAGTATAAGCATAAAGAATATAGGAACGGTCCAGGGGCTTTTCATAAAAAACGACAGCACAGTCTCACCGTCAAAGGATATTTCCCCGCCATTGAGCAATACGCTCAACGATTCATATCCCTCACCGTACAAAGGAGGAAACAGGAAAATCAGCAGACCGAGGCACACGGCAGAAAAAGCCCATCTCCAATAGGGATTCCTGATACTTTTTATCTTGTCCTCCAGCCACAGTGTCGTCCTTGTAAAATAGATGGAACAGGATGCACAGAACAATCCCAGCAATATATAGAATGGAATGTTGTGCATAGAGAAAGGATCCAGGGTACACTCAAACGGAAGCGAATCCCCAAGAAAAATATACGAGACTACAGTTGCAGAAACAGTTGAAAGCAGCAACGGCAGAATAGACGACATCGAAATGTTGAACAGCAGAATTTCAAGTGTAAAAAGCACTCCGGCAAGAGGAGCCTTGAATATTCCTGCTACCGCCCCTGCGGCACCGCATCCGAGAAGTATCGTCATATTCTTGTATGACAGTCCCATATATCTTGCGACATTGGAACCGATTGCAGCACCTGTATAGACGATAGGGGCCTCCGCTCCTACCGATCCTCCGAATCCGATGGTCACAGAACTTGCCGCAAGGGATGACCACATATTATGAGGCCTGATTTTGGACTCGTTCTTTGAGACGGCGACAAGGACCTTTGTCACCCCGTGCCCGATATTGTCCTTCACGACATATTTGACAAACAGCATAGCTATAAGCATACCCAGACCGGGATATACGAGGTAAAGGAAATTATAGGCGACGCTGCCGTCAAACCAGGATATCAGAGATGAATGTATCCACTCTATGGTAATCTTCAACAAAACGGAAGCAAGCCCGCAGGCTATACCGACAAAGAGAGACAATACCAGAAGCATATCGTGCTCTGAAAGTCTCTTCAGCAGTCTCCTTAGAGGAGCCAGTATGTCCGTTACTACAAAATGTGATTTCATCCGTAACACCTTTCTGTTTTTATGATTGGCAAAAACCTGACAAATATAGCCAAAGTCGAGAGCAGAGGCAAAATTTATTTTAAAACCTCCGGTTTTACAATAAACTCCCGCCTCAGCAGTCTAAACAAGTTTGACTACATTCGGCTTAGCCGTTTATTTGGACTATGCCGAGACCAGGGCATATATATGGACACAAAGTGGACAAATATAGCCAAAGTAGAGAGCAGAAGCAAAGTTTACTTTGGTTATTTATTGTAGTTGTAAAACTAAAAAAGAGGCTGCGCAAAGTTTTGCACAGCCTCCTGTTATGAAAAATCTTTTAAAAATTACTCCGTATCAGCATAGTACAGACAAATCTTCCTCTGCACCCGGCTTGACCGTTCATTTTATTCCGAATCAGACTGGTCGTCATCACCGTTGGAATATTGTGCGATATTGTCATCAGGAAGATCGCTGTCCCCTCCGCTGCTTCCTACTCCTGTATCATCATCGTCGTCGTCACCGTCAAGCCATCTCTCGATATCCTCAGCGTCATCAGTCTTGACCTTGATCTTGACAAGATAAATCGCATCAGGTATCTCCAATGTAACTGCATAAAAACATGTTCCGTCCGGCTTGTCGTATTTTACGAGATCCGGAAAATAATCATTGAACCCTTTAGGGTATTTCTCCGCAAACGCGGCAGCGAGACCTTCAGACATATTCTCAAAGCTGACCACCGCTCTCTTCTTCTGATTATCCATATCCTAATTTTTAATCACTTACTTAAACAATACAGTTATCTGTTAAATTTGAGGGTGCAAGTATAGGACAATTTCCGCATCTGAGCAATATAAAAAGCACTTTTTTTCTAAAATTTTATACTTAATGCCTTTTTAGCCGATACTACATTCTGTCAGGAAGTGTAATACCGAGAATGGACATAGCTTTTGACAATACTTTCGCAATAGTCTCAACCAGCACAAGCCTGTATGCAAGCAGTTCCGCATTCTCCTCACGGAGTATAGGAGTATCGTGATAATACTGGTTGAACTCTTTAGCCAGTTCATACGCATAATTGGCTACCACGGCAGGAGAATGAGCCTCTCCCCCCTCCGCTATCTTGGACGGGAACAGATTGAGTATCTTGATTATACGTATTTCCTTAGGAGACAATGGCATATCCGCCTTTACTGATTCTGCTCCGAATGAGATACCTTTTTCAGATGCCTTTCTGAGAATCGACTTGATCCTCGCGTGGGTATACTGGATGAACGGCCCTGTATTTCCATTGAAATCGATCGACTCCTTAGGATCAAAAAGCATTGTCTTCTTCGGATCCACCTTGATGATAAAATATTTCAGCGCACCGAGACTTATCATCCTGAAGAGTTCATCCTGCTCGCTCTCTGTCATATTGTCAATCTTGCCAAGTTCAAGAGAGGTCTCTTTGGCGGTATTGTACATCTTTTCGATAAGATCATCCGCATCGACAACCGTACCTTCACGTGATTTCATCTTGCCCTCAGGAAGCTCAACCATTCCGTATGAAAGATGGTATATGCTGTCAGCCCAGTCGAATCCGAGTTTGCCGAGAATAAGTTTCAGCACCTGGAAATGATAGTTCTGCTCATTGCCGACTACATAGATATGCTCATCAAGATTATATTCATTGAAACGCTGCTCAGCAGTTCCGAGATCCTGGGTCATATAGACAGATGTTCCGTCTCCGCGCAGAAGCAGTTTCCTGTCAAGACCGTTTTCAGTAAGGTCGCACCATACGGAGCCGTCTTTTTCCGTCTCGAAGATTCCTTTTTCCAGACCTTTCTGCACAAGGGCTTTACCGAAAAGATAAGTCTGTGACTCATAGTAAGTCCTGTCGAATACGATTCCGAGGTCCTGATATGTCTTGTCAAAGCCCTCGTAAACCCATCCGTTCATCTTTTTCCAAAGGTCCACGACCTCTTTGTCACCCTGTTCCCATCTCAGCAGCATATCCTGAGCCTCCTTTAGGCTCGGAGCATTCTTCTCCGCTTCCTCCTCCGGCATTCCCTGGGCAACAAGTTCCTTAACCTCGGCCTTGTACATATCGTTGAACGCCACATAGCAGTCACCTACAAGGTGATCTCCTTTCTTTCCTGACGTCAGAGGTGTCTCACCATTGCCTTTTTTGAGCCACGCCAGCATTGACTTGCAGATATGGATTCCCCTGTCATTGACCAGATTTACCTTCATCACCTTGTGTCCGTTAGCTTCAAGAAGCCTTGAGACTGACCATCCCAGGAGAATGTTCCTGATGTGCCCAAGATGAAGAGGCTTGTTGGTATTCGGGGAAGAGAACTCCACCATAATCGTCTTTCCGGACGGAGCGTGCTGCCCGAAGTCCTCTGTGGAAGCGATTCCCGAGAAAAGACCGTTCCAGTATGCCGGAGAGAACGAGATATTCAGGAAACCTTTGACTACATTATAGTCGGCAATTTCCGGAGCATTGGCCTTCAGCCAATCTCCTATAGCCGCCCCTGTAGCTTCAGGAGCCGATTTAGATACTTTCAAAAGAGGAAAGACGACCAGTGTATAGTCGCCTTCAAATTCCTTCCTTGTCACTTGCACCTGAAGTGCGGAAGCCTCCATATCAACGCCATACAGCGCCTTGACGGCGCTGATGGACTTTTCTATAATAAACTGCTCTGGTGTCATTATATTCAAAAATTTGTAAGGATTAACCGAGATAGCTTTTCAGGAGCTTGCTCCTTGAATTGTTCTTGAGTTTGCGTATAGCCTTCTCCTTGATCTGGCGCACACGCTCTCTCGTAAGACCGAATCTTTCTCCTATTTCCTCGAGAGTCATTTCCTGGCATCCGATACCGAAGAATGATTTGATGATCTCCCTCTCGCGCGGAGCAAGAGTAGACAATGCACGTTCTATCTCCTTGTTGAGAGACTCGTTTACAAGTCCTCTGTCCGCACTTGGTGAATCATTGTTCACAAGCACATCAAGGAGGCTGTTGTCCTCACCCTCGACAAAAGGAGCATCCACACTGACATGGCGTCCCGAAACTCTGAGGGTATCGGCTATCTTGTCCTTAGGCACATCTATCATCTCCGAAAGTTCCTCGCTGGAAGGCATTCTCTCGTGTTCCTGTTCAAATTTTGAAAGAGCTTTATTTATCTTGTTAAGAGAACCTACCTGGTTGAGAGGCAACCTGACGATTCTTGACTGCTCTGCAAGAGCCTGAAGAATGGACTGGCGTATCCACCATACTGCATACGAG
>VSOK01000077.1 GCA_009774765.1 Bacteroidales bacterium | reverse complement strand
ATGTTCAGGAGGCACTGCTGTTTCTGTCCAAGACAGGAATAATAAGCATTGAGGGAGGGTTCATGATCCTGTACAACAAGCTTGAAATAGAGCGGATAGCGGCCAATAACCTTCGGTATAAGAAGGAGGACTATCAGCACCTGAACGAGTTTTACAGGCAGCGCATACAGCAGATACATATTGTCGGGGAATTTGCCAATATGATTGTCAGAGACTACGACAAGGCTATGGAATATGTCAATGACTACTTCCATATGGAGTTCAAGAGATTCATCAAGAAATATTTTGACTCCTCACGCGAGAGGGAGATACAGATGAATATCAGTCCGAGCAAATACAATGAGATATTCGGAAACCTGACAAGAACCCAGAACAGAATAATATCGGACAAAGAATCCCAATATATCGTTGCACCTGCGGGGCCCGGGAGCGGAAAAACATTCGTACTTGTCAGGAAACTGGCATCGCTGCTGATGATGGAAGACGTAAAGTCCGAGCAGTTGCTTATGCTTACATTTTCAAGAGCTGCGGCCAGTGAATTCAAAAGCAGGCTGACCTCTCTCATAGGCAACGCTGCGAAATATGTTGAAATCAAGACTTTCCATTCGTATGCATTCGACATACTCGGCCAGCATGGTTCACTGGAGAAATCTGCGGATGTAGTCAAAGAAGCCGTGGCGGAAATCCGTGAAGGCAGGGCCGAGGCAAGCAGGATAACCAAGTCAATACTTGTGATTGACGAGGCACAGGACATGAGCGACAATGAATTTGCCCTTGTCGAGGAGATTTTGAAGCGGAACGAGGATATGCGGGTGATTGCCGTAGGTGACGATGACCAGAACATATATGCTTTCAGAGGCTCCGATTCCGGACACATGGCGGCCCTTGTGAACAGATACAAGGCCACCGTATATGATATGCTTGAAAACTTCAGGAGCTGCAGAAGCATCATCGGATGTGCCAATGACTTCGTAAAGGGCATTTCAAACAGAATGAAGTCCTCACCGATTACGGCTGTCCGTCAAGAACGCGGTGACGCAAGGTTCACAATGCACGTCTGCGAAAATTATGAACATGCCGTCGTCGGGGAATTGCTCGAAAGAAAGCTTGAAGGAACGACATGCGTTCTCACTTTCACCAATCAGGATGCACTGATTTTAGCTGCCATGCTTAACCGTTCCGGACGGAAAGCCAGGCTTATACAGTCCAATGACGGCTTTGACTTGAACAATCTGGCGGAATTCCGTTCTCTCCTCACATTATTGAAGGAGAATGGGAATGCCACAATTTCTGACACAGAATGGCTGGAGGCAAAAGACAGATTGACTGATATGTACCGCTCCAGCCGATGCCTGCCGATATTGGAAAACTGTATGTCGGCATTCGGTCAGGAATACCACACCAAGTATCTGTCCGACCTTGAAAATTTCATAAAGGAATCGAAGATTGAGGATTTCGGTCATAAAGGCGATTCCGGGAGTCCGGATGGTATTGTTACCGTTTCAACAATACACAAGTCAAAGGGCCATGAGTATGACAATGTGTTCATTTCCCTCAAAGGAATAAGCAAACTCACCGACAATGAGCGCAGAGCCATATATGTTGCATTCACAAGGGCAAAGAACAATCTTTCCGTGCATTTATGCCAGGCTCTCCCACTGAGCTTCAGGACAAATTTCGCTCATTTTATGATTGACAGGAAATCTTATGATGCGCCTTCCGAGCTGATGATGCAACTTTCTCATAAAGATGTCTTCCTCGGATTCTTCAAAAACAAGACAAGGCTCATCAGCCGTCTGTACTCAGGCTGCAAATTGAAAATCAACGGAGACTATCTTTCCGCGACTCTTGAAGGCCAAGATGCCAATGTCGTGAAATTCTCTGAAAATTTCTGCAAAAAAGTAGCTGATTTGCGGACACAAGGCTATGAGCCATGCGTAGCTCAGGTGCGGTTCATCGTATATTGGAAATATGAAGAGACTTCAGGCAATGAGGTCATCAGAAAAGAGATTCCCATTGTCCTTCCAGACCTCCTGTTCAGGAAATCGGCCTTGTGAAAGGCAGATGTGCGATTCAGTCATACGTTTTGAGGCCCGTTATGCATTCTTATGCTGTTCAAGCATCCCGTGCCACATTGAACAAAGTGATCATATATTACCCAATACTAAGAATTTACACAAAGACGGGTATGCATATCAGCTTACCGGCATCAGGGTCCCTTACCGCTCATCGCCATTTTATGATTATCATTTTATGACGATGAGAAAAAATCATTATATTTGGAGAAAAATTCCACGCAATGAGAAATCCATTTGTCACCAACGGATATGCAGGCGCAGAATACTTCTGCGACAGAGTGGAGGAGACCGAGGACCTGAAGTCACTCCTTACAAATGAGCACAATGTCGCGCTCATATCTCCGAGAAGGCTCGGCAAGACTGAGCTTATCAGCCATGTATTTGACTGTGAAGAGTTCAGGGAGTCATACTATTGCTTCCTGGTGGACATATATGCTTCCAAAAACCTGAGTGATTTTGTCAACATACTCGGTAAGTCCGTTCTTGACACCCTGAAGCCTAAAGGAAGGGCTGCATGGGAAAAGTTTCTTGGAGCTATAAGTTCAATCCGTCCTGAAATTTCATTCGACATCAACGGGCAGCCGAGCTGGAGCGTCGGGCTTGGAGAAATAAGGAATCCGGCAGCGACACTTGACGAAATATTCTCTTACCTCCAGTCCGCAGACCGTCCATGCATAGTGGCAATCGACGAGTTCCAGCAGATAACAAAATATGGGGACACAACAATAGAAGCAACCATAAGAACATACGTCCAGCAGACGACCAATGCCCATTTCATTTTTTCCGGAAGCCACAGGCACCTTATGGACGGGATATTCACTTCCCCTTCCAGACCGTTCTACCAGGGAGTCACGCTAATGAACCTGAAGCCTCTGCCACTCCGGAAGTACACGGAATTTGCCATAGAGAAGTTCAGCGAAAGGGGCAGGAGCATAGACCCTAACGTCGTAGAAATCCTTTATTCACGTTTCGATGCAGTCACAAGCTATATCCACAGGGTTCTCAATGTACTTTTTTCACGCACGGACACCGGAGAGAGATGCAGCACCGATATGATTGACGAGGCTATAGACTTCATTGTCAGGCTGTCCTCGGACACATACGAATCACTGCTCTACCAGATGCCGTTAAAGCAGAGGGATGTGTTCCTGGCGATAGCATCTGAAAGGAACGCCAGAGAAATCTCCGGAAGCCGATTTGTAAAGAAATACGGGCTTTTATCTTCCAGCAGCGTATCTTCCGCAGTCAAGGGGCTTCTGGACAAGGATTTCATCACCAATGACCTTGGTTCCTATTCCGTCTATGACAAATTCTTCCTGCTGTGGCTTGAGAAACGCGATATGCTGCATAGACAAAATCCTGCAATCAAATAAGTATAAACACATTACAAAACCAAACACTTTAAGTTGTATGCAAACCTGAGCGTCTGCACTTCCAGAAATAGGCCAACTATGAAAACAGAAAATACATATCTCATTACATTCTCACCGACAGGTACATCATTCAAGACAGGCAAGGCCATACTGAAGGGAATCGGCCTGGAAACAGAGACAATAGACCTGACACATACAGAGACAGGATATATGGACATACCTTCCGACGCCATTGCTGTTTTCTCATTTCCAGTATATGGAGGACATATAGCACCTGCTGCGGTCAAAAGGCTGAAAAATGTTTCATCTTCCAGAGCGTCGGCGGTCGCAGTTGCAGTGTACGGCAACCGTGACTACGAATCAGCCTTGTGCGAACTTGGAGATATGCTCCGTGCACAGGGATTCAGAATCATTGCAGGAGCCACCTTTGTCGGGGAGCATTCGTATTGCAGCAAGGACTTCCCTATCGCACCGGGAAGACCTGACGCCGATGACCTCAGACAAGCGGAGGAGTTCGGCTGGGCAATACGCCAAAAAACCGACTCCACGGACTGCAATGAAGTCGAACTCAAAGACATCAGGCGCCCGAAATCGGGACTATGGAACAAGCTGTGCTTCATAGCAGGAGTCATAAAGATCAGGCGTTCCAAAAAGCCAAGACAGATGGCTCCCGAGACAGACAGCTCAAAATGCACGGAATGCAGTCTCTGTATCAAGATATGTCCTACCGGGGCAATAAACGAGGACATATCCACAACGGCAGAAAAATGTATCAGATGCTGCGCCTGCGTCAAAAGATGTCCGCGGAAAGCCAGGACATTCGACACTCCGTTCGCTCCCCTTCTCGCAAGACACTTCAGCAGCCATAAAGAAAATATGACAATACTATGATAACGTTCATTTCGTGTGCAAAAACGATGGCCAGTGAAGTCTCGGCAAGAGTACCTCGCGTAATCGAGCCTCAATATCTGAATCACGCCCAAGGCCTGGCCGAAAGATTGGCTGCCTTTTCCGTGGAAGAACTTATGGACACCCTGAAAGTCAGTCCTGCAATCGCGGCCGAGAACCAATTGAGATACAGGAATATAGTCGCCGGAGATGCCGAGATGATGCCTGCCATATTCGCATATACCGGGATGGTGTTCAAGCATATAGCTCCACATAGCCTTTCAATGCAAGATCTGGAATACGCATACGCTCATCTACGCATAACCTCCTTTCTGTACGGCCTGCTGAGACCTCTCGACGCGATAAGCCCATACCGCCTTGAAGGTGGCGTAACCATTTACCGTGATACGGGAAAATCGATGTTCAACTATTGGCAACCTATCCTTACGGACAACTTCATAGATGAAGTCAAAGCTTCGGGAGGTACGCTCGTCAATCTTGCCAGCGGCGAAATGAAAAGTCTTTTTGACTGGAAAAAAGTTGAATCTGCCGTAAATGTTGTCCAGCCGGAATTCCTGATGCAGGGAAAGGACGGGAAGACAAAGACAGTGGTCGTATATGCCAAGATGTGCCGTGGTGAAATGACAAGGTATATCATTACAAATCGCATAAGCGACCCGGAAGACCTCAAATCCTTCGAATGGAACGGATTCAGATATGATCGGGAGCGCAGCAGCGACACAAAATATGTCTTCATAAAACAGACGGAATAACAGCATCCCCCTCATCGTCATTTTATCATTATCATTTTATGACGATGACCGCAACGCAACTCCAAAAACGCAGTCCTGCCGCACAGATGGGTTCCTATAATCAAATGAGTATCAATGAATTACAAAACAGCATACCCCATATAAGGCATACTGTTTCATAAGACACTGTCTACCAACAGGTTACAAGAACCCATACCTTTCATATGGAATACTGTGGCCTCTCTTTCAGTCTATATCCGTTCCGAATCCAAGCCCTACGGCATATTCGCAGTAGGAAGACCGGCACAATGACACTCTCCGTCATTTTTATTTATGACAACAGGAAAATTTTTACTTACTTTGAAAATTATCGGATATAAAAACCAGCCTGTGTCAGCATATACACCGGTCCAGTAGGTTTTCCGACAAATGACAGACGATGAAAATAGAGGAAGCAATAGTATATCTCCTGTCGTCCTCCGGACACGGGATGACCACCGACAGGCTCGCCGAAGCGATAAACGAGCGGCGGCTTCATATCCGCAAGGACGGCCAGCCCGTCAGCGGCAAGCAGGTCTACGCCGTAATATGCAGGTACCCGGATATGTTCGTCAAGTCAGACGGACGCATCCGCCTTATGATATAAGCTACGGCAGACTAAAAATGAAAGGCATTATGACAGAAAAGACACATATCACCCCTTGCGGGACAATTCATTACTGGACGAACTCACGGAGGGTCGCATCGGACATAACATTGGTTTTTCTTCCTGGCCTGACTGCCGACCACAGGCTGTTCGACAGACAGATCGTATATTTCAAGGATAGGTTCAACGTATTAGTATGGGATGCTCCGGGACACGCATCGTCCTGGCCGTTCGAGATGAGCTTCACATTGTCAGACAAAGCCAAATGGCTCGATGAAATACTTTCCAAGGAAAATGCAGCTAATCCGGTCATCATCGGACAATCGATGGGAGGATATGTCGGACAGGCTTACGCACAATTGTTCCCGGAAAAGCTCAAGGCATTCGTTTCCATAGATTCCGCTCCGCTTCAAAGAAAATATGTCACTGCACCGGAGATATGGATGCTCAAGAGGATGGAGCCTATATATCGTTGCTTTCCCTGGAAACTGCTGCTCAGACAAGGCACGGACGGAGTGGCCGTTTCACATTATGGTCGAGAGCTTATGCGCAAGATGATGATGGTATAC
>VSOK01000076.1 GCA_009774765.1 Bacteroidales bacterium | reverse complement strand
TTGCGGGGGGATGTAGGCACGTCATTCATCTTTGCGATAGCTGTCTGCTTCTTTATTTCTTTCAGCCTCTCGGCCATCTGTCTTTTACGAGCTCCCATAATTACAATTTCATTTTAAATTATTTACGATTGCCCGAATGGCCTTTGAAAGTTCTTGTTGGCGCAAACTCACCAAGCTTGTGACCTACCATATTCTCAGTTACATAAACAGGAATAAATTTGTTACCATTATGAACTGCGATGGTGTGACCTACAAAGTCAGGAGAGATCATACTTGCGCGTGACCAAGTCTTGACAACCTCTTTCTTCATGCTACCTTCATTCATAGCAAGAATTCTTTTTTCAAGGGCTTCCTGAATATAAGGACCTTTTCTTAATGAACGACTCATAATCTCTTAATTTATTCCGTTATTTTTTCCTTCTTTCAATGATAAACTTGTTTGAAGTCGCTTTTGGATTACGAGTCTTGTATCCCTTAGCTGGAAGACCCTTGCGTGAACGTGGATGTCCTCCTGATGCACGACCTTCACCACCTCCCATAGGGTGATCTACCGGGTTCATTACGACACCGCGGTTACGAGGTCTGCGTCCGAGCCATCTGCGGCGACCGGCCTTTCCGTGTGACTCCAAATTGTGGTCTGGATTAGATACTGTTCCCACAGTTGCACGGCAGGATACGAGCACCATTCTTGTCTCACCTGAAGGCAGACGGAGAATAGCGTGGTTTCCTTCACGTGCAGCGAGCTGAGCGTATGTTCCTGCAGAACGTGCCATAGCGGCACCCTGTCCAGGACGGAGCTCGATGTTGTGAACAAGTGTACCAAGCGGAATTTCAGAGAGAGGGAGAGCATTACCTACCTCAGGAGCAACACCTGCACCGGAAGCGATAACCTGTCCTACTTTGAGTCCGTTAGGAGCGATAATATATTTCTTTACGCCATCCTCGTACTGGACAAGAGCGATACGTGCACTGCGGTTCGGATCGTACTCGATAGTCATCACAGTTGCCTTGCACTCGTCTTTTGTACGGTGGAAATCGATGACACGGTACATTCTCTTGTGACCGCCACCGATATAGCGCATTGTCATCTTACCCTGATTGTTACGTCCACCTGACTTCTTGATAGGCTCAAGGAGCGGTTTATAAGGGGTCTTGCAGGTAATATCGTCAAAAGCACTGATTACCTTGTTTCTCTGTCCGGGAGTTACCGGTTTGAATTTTCTTACTGCCATTGCCTTATTACCTTAGATGTTTGCATAAAAATCTATCTTATCATCACCGACAAGAGCCACGTATGCTTTCTTGAAGTGATTTGTACGTCCCTTGAGCATACCAGCTTTGGTATAACGGGATTTTCTCTTTCCGTGATAGTTGATAGTGTTAACTGAAGCAACAGTCACGTTGTACATCTGCTCTACCGCCGCCTTGATCTCAAGTTTGTTTGCATCACGGTCAACGATAAATCCGTAGCGGTTCAATTTCTCGCCCTGAACCGTCATTTTCTCTGTTACTATTGGCTTAATTATAATTCCCATTTCTCTGTTGATTTAGCGTTTGATCCTTGATGAGAGAATGTCCTGTACTCCGTCAACCATAACCATTGAATAAGAATTCATGATAGCGTATGTGTTGATCTCGTCTACAGAAATCACTTTCACCTCAGGAAGGTTACGTGAAGAAAGGTAGATGTTGGCAGAGTTCTCAGGAAGGACAAAAAGCACTTTCCTGTCTCCTGCCTTGATATTCTTAAGAATCTGGATGAACTCCTTGGTCTTAGGAGCCTCCATAGCAAACGGCTCTACCATTACGATAGCGTTCTCCTTAGCCTTGTATGAAAGCGCAGAGAAACGTGCGAGCTGTTTGAGCTTCTTGTTCAATTTGAATCTGTAGTCGCGTGGTTTAGGACCGAATACACGACCTCCACCGACATAGATGTTAGCCTTGAGGCTACCGTGACGCGCACCGCCTGAACCTTTCTGACGGATGAGCTTTCTGGTACTGTATGCTACCTCGCTGCGATCTTTTGTCTTTGCTGTTCCCTGACGCTGGTTTGCAAGATACTGCTTTACGTCAAGATAGATAGCGTGGTCATTCGGCTCGATGCCAAAAATGTTCTCATCAAGAACAACCTTCTTTCCGGACTCTGATCCGTCAATTTTCAAAACTGACAATTCCATAACCTTAATCCTCCAAAATTACATAAGAACCCTTGGCTCCAGGTACTGAGCCTTTTACAACAAGAAGATTATTCTCAGGCATAACCTTGATTACCTCAAGATTGAATACTTTGACGCGCTCATTACCCATCTGACCGGCCATCCTCATACCCTTGAATACACGTGAAGGCCAAGAAGACGCACCGAGTGAACCCGGGTGACGGAGCCTGTTGTGCTGACCGTGCGTAGTTCCACCGACTCCGGCAAAACCGTGACGTTTCACAACTCCCTGAAAACCTTTACCTTTAGAAGTACCGACAACATCAATGAATGCAGTGTCAGTGAAGACATCAGCAACCGTAAGAGTGTCGCCCAATTTAAGCTCCTGAGCGAAATCCGCCTTGAACTCGACGAGTTTGCGCTTAGGTGTGGTTCCTGCCTTTTCAAAATGCCCCTTGAGAGGCGCGCTGGCGTGCTTTTCTGTCATTTCGTCATAGGCAAGCTGTACAGCGGCATAACCATCTTTCTCTACTGTACGAATCTGCGTAACTACACACGGACCAGCCTCAATAACGGTGCATGGAATGTTTTTTCCATCAGCACCGAAAACGGAAGTCATTCCGATTTTCTTTCCAATTAATCCAGGCATTGGTTTGTTTAATTAATTGATTATAAATAATTTATACTCCGCCGTGCATTTTGGCGGGCTGCAAATATACAATTAATATTTCAAAAATCAACGATTTACATATTTTTTATTGCATAATCCGTATTCATCAACATAATCAAAGTGAAACTTTGCTTCTGCTCTCACTTTTTGCTATATTTGAGTTTCACTCATATATACGCATTGGTCTCGGCATAGTCCAAATAAATTTGGTCTCTGCTCTCAACTTTTTGCTATATTTGCAGGATTAACATTCGGGCCGGTCCCGAAGAACCAACTGTTTGATAGATAAAGAATGTTTCTGGCATTATTCGGATTTCTGCGGATGTCGCTTGTCGACATTCTTGACATACTCCTTGTCGCGCTGATCATTTTCCTTCTGTTCCGATGGATCAGAGGCTCTTCAGCGTGGAATATCTTTGTCGCCATTATATCCTTATATTTTATAAGGCTGATAGTCTCAGTGCTCGGAATGAGGCTGACATCCACGATTATGGATATGGTCCTGAATGTCGGAGTCCTTGCGATCATCGTGATTTTCCAGCCGGAGATACGGCGTTTTCTGACAAGGCTCGGCAACAGGTACAGGGTCAATGCGCACAACGACTTGATAGGCAGGATTTTCAGAGGCGTAAACGGAAGCGGGGCGATGAGCAATGACGCGGTCAATGAAGTCACGGAAGCCTGCAGGAGAATGTCCGAGTCAAAGACAGGAGCCCTGATAGTCATCCCGCATTCCACTCCGCTCGATGATATAATCGAGACCGGGGACAGGATTGACGCTGCAATACACAGAAGGCTGATAATGAATCTGTTTTTCAAAAACTCCCCGCTCCACGACGGGGCCGTCATAATCAGCAGCAACCATATAGTCGCGGCAAGATGCACGCTGCCAATTACCGAGAAGACCAATATACCGCCGCAATACGGTATGCGCCACAAGGCGGCGATAGGAATATCGGAGGAGACTGACGCCGAAGTGATCGTGGTATCCGAAGAGACAGGAGGCATATCTTTTGTCAAAGGAGGGACCGTAACGCCGATCGGCAACATAAATGAATTGAAACTGATGTTGAGCAACTCTTTTTCACAGCAATAAGAATCAGGAGGGAAAGGATTGGAAGAGATTATCGATATAGAAAGAATAGACACCAGGCTTGAGCAGAAACTGGGATTTGACAGGATAAGGAAAATGATTTCCGACCGCTGTTCGACCGAATACGCATCAGGCCGGGTATACGGGGAACTGTTTTCATCAGACAGGAACGAAATCCGCAGAAGACTCCTTCTGACGGATGAGATGAGACTGATAATGATGTTCGAGGAAAGTTTTCCGGGCAACGGATATATAGACTGCCTCAGTTTCCTCAAACCGCTTGAAAATCCGTCTTCAAACATAGATCTGGTTTCACTCAGAAAGCTCAAGACTATGCTGGAGACACTCGGGAAAGTAGTGAGATTCTTTGAGGGAATCAAGGACGGAGTGTATCCGAACCTGAAGAAGATGACAGCCCCGATAATAGGGTTTCCTGCCGTACAGCAGAGGATAGACGGTATCCTTGACCGTTTCGGAGACGTGAAGGACACAGCTTCAGACGAACTCTACAACATACGCAGATCACTGAAGGACAAGGAAGGAGCCATTTCAAGACGTATAAGCTCCATACTGCGCAAAGCCCAGGAAGACGGAATTGTGGACAGTGACGCCGGAATCTCCATGCGTGACGGCAAGATGCTGATTCCGGTATCGGCCGCCAACAAAAGAAAAATCCCTGGATTCATATATGACGAGTCGTCGTCCGGAAAGACCGCTTTCATAGAGCCGGCCGAGGTCGTGGAGCTCGACAACCAGATAAAGGAGCTGAAATTTGCAGAAGGAAGGGAAATTCTCAAGATTCTTCTCGATTTCAGTGATTTTGTACGCCCTTATGTCCCGGAATTGACAGGAGCGGCAAAATTCCTCGGAGAGATAGATTTTCTGATGGCGAAAGCCCAGGTGTCGCTGGACATCATCGCCGGTATGCCGATAATTTCAGATGACGGGCAGATGAACATACGCAAGGCAAGACATCCCCTGCTGGAGAAAGCCTTGAAACGTGAAAGGAAGGAGATAGTGCCTCTCACCGTGTCCCTGAATCCTCAAAAGCATATACTGCTGATCTCGGGACCGAATGCGGGAGGAAAGTCAGTCTGCCTGAAGACAGTAGGACTTCTTCAGTATATGTTCCAGTGGGGAATGCTGGTGCCGACTTCCGAGACATCGGAGCTGCCGGTGCTTGACAGGATTATGGTGAGCATCGGGGACGACCAGTCTCTGGACAACGATCTCAGTACATACAGTTCGTTCCTTGCCGACATGAAGCAGATGATGGAAAAGGCTGACGGACGGACACTCGTCCTTATAGACGAGTTCGGCTCAGGTACCGAGCCTGCAGCCGGAGGAGCGATAGCGGAGGCGCTGCTGAGCGAACTGGACGCAAGAGGGACATACGGAGTGATAACCACACACTACACCAACCTGAAGCTGTACGCATCGGGAGAAACAGGAGTGGTAAACGGCGCGATGATGTTTGACGTCAAGAATATCGCACCGCTGTTCAAGCTTGAAATGGGATTGCCTGGAAACTCATTCGCATTCGAGCTGGCAAGGAAAATGGGACTTCCGGAAAACATCATAAAGAATGCGGAGAACAGGGCAGGAGAAGAGTTCGTCGGAATTGAGCGCAACCTGCGCAAAATCGCAAGGAACAGAAAGGCCCTCGATGAAAAGCTGGAAAGGATACGCCATACGGACAGAACTTTGGAAAGCATCACGGACAAATACCAGAAAGAGCTTCTGGAAATAAAGCAGCTGAAAAAGGAAATCATCGACAAGGCTCGCAAGGAAGCCGACGAGATCATCAAAGGTGCGAACCGCCAGGTGGAAAACACCATCAGGACCATCAAGGAGGCACAGGCCGAAAAGGAGATAACCAATGAGGCAAGGAAGGAACTGCAGAATTTCGTATCCGTACTGTCAAAGAAAAAAGAGCAGGACCAGAAAGACAGGGATGAATATATAGAAAAAAAGATAAAGCAGATTGATGCCCGCAGGGAGCGTGAAAGACAGAGGAAAGCACAGCGTGCAGGAGAAAAGGCACAAAAGGAGGCAGAGGAACTGATCGCTGAACAGCAGAGGGAAGAGTCTTTCCGCAACGCACCTTTGAAAGCAGGAGAAAAAGTGCGCATAAAAAGCAACGGGATGGTAGGAGAAGTGACTAAGGTCTCTTCAAAGGCAGTCACGGTCAGTATCGGCAATATCATCAGCAAGATGTCACCGGACAAAGTGGAAAGGATCACATCCAATGAATTCAAGAGCGCGTCAAAGAACAGCATAAAACCTGCGAAGACGGTCAGGATAGACGAATCCATATCGGAACGGAAGCTGAATTTCCATACGGAGCTGGATGTACGGGGAGAACGCGTAAATGACGCTATTGAAAAAGTTATGAGATACGTTGATGACGCCATTATGCTCAATATGTCATCCGTCCGTATAATACACGGCAAAGGCACGGGAGCATTGAGGGAAGAAATTCAGAAGTTTCTCAGAAGCACCCCTGGAGTATCTTCAGTAACGGATGAGCATATACAGTTCGGGGGAACCGGAGTGACAATAGTGCATTTTGACTGATACTGTCAAGAGAGAGCCGATCCGGTGGCGACGGAATAAAAACGAGGGGAAGGGATGAAAGACGACAGGGCAAGAAAAGCGACAGGAAGGAAAGGGGAAGATATCGCCTGTATGTTCCTTATGGACAACGGGCATACGATATTGGAA
>VSOK01000075.1 GCA_009774765.1 Bacteroidales bacterium | reverse complement strand
CTATCTTTGAACTACTGACAACAGTGTGGGATAAACACCGGCCGCGAACTGCTGGGTTGTGAATTGCTTTCAAACTTTCTATCTTTGAACTACTGACAACAGTCAAGAGAGCTGATAAGCTATCAAAGGCGCAGTTGTGAATTGCTTTCAAACTTTCTATCTTTGAACTACTGACAACAGTTTTCCATTATTTCAATTTGAAAAGCTTGTAGTTGTGAATTGCTTTCAAACTTTCTATCTTTGAACTACTGACAACAGTACGATATGGTCAAAGACATGTTACACAACAAATTAGATGGTGTTGTCAGAAAATAAAAAATGCGGCAAAGATTACCGCATTTTTTATTTTTTCATAGGTTTGGAGATTCTGAACAGGTCATTGGGAAAATCTCGCGCCTCCGCCGAACTCATGTAATTATTGTGTAGCCCATCAATAATATATGGTATCGGGACTACCAATCCGGTCCCTCTATAGGTGGGTGCTTATAACGTATTGCCTGTCAGGTGGTTGTAAAACAGTATGTCATATATGGGATATACTGTTTTATAATATATTGAATTTCATTGTGTTGTGGAGACCCACCCAGTCGCGGAATCCGGCTATGTCAGATATCCTGTTGCTTCGGATGCCATAGGTGTCAATCAAACGGCAGGCCTGCTGACGCGTCATTTTCCAAGTCACCTTTCAGAATAACTCAAGCTGCATGTATTCGGTAGGAGGTTCCTTGGTCTTTTTCTCGGAAAAAAGCTCCATTGCACCGAACTGCTTGTCAGTGATGGACAAAATTCCAACCTGCCCGAGAGGGGGCAGATTTGCCTTCACCCGTTTTATATGGACATTGGCGTTCTCGACACTCGGGCAGTGGCGCATATAAATTGAAAACTGGAACATAAGGAATCCGTCAAGCAGCAATTGCTTCCTGAATTCCGCTGCGGCCTTCCTCTCTTTCTTTGTATCCGTAGGAAGGTCAAAGAAAACGAGTACCCACATAATTCTATATTCACTGAACCTGTCGTTCATATTGGACCGTCGGTTTAACTATGTCATTTCCGGATAAGTCAATTTCCTTGATTCTCCGTTGAAGCATTTCGCGAGCGATGCAGTTGTCTGTGATACGGCTACCATAAGCGGACTGCGCTTCCCGTTTATCAATACCTCCGTTGTCGGTATTGACAACAGTTTTACCTTTATCTCCTTTGTCAGCTCAAAGGTTCCTCCTTCCGATACTATGTCATAGACAATCTTGTCCACATACGGGCGATACGGCTCCATGATGTCATCGGCAAGACAATAGGCGTTATATCTGTTGTGATGATGTATGCCAAGTGTCGGGAGAAGACCGCTTGCTACCAGTGCCCTTGCGACAATGGCCCTCAATATGGCGTATCCGTAGTTGAGAAGATTGTTCGGTTCGGCCTCTTCGCGCCCTCTGGTAAAGTCCGGTCTGTCGGGAAATATGTTTTTCCAGTAATATGCGGCCGCTCTTGCCTCCATATTTTCCACATCACCGCTTCGCACACAATCCGCCCAGACATACATATTCTTGTGCACATCTCCGGTAACATATTTCAGGACAGCGGCCTGGTTTGCAATCTTGTATTGTATCGTCTGTTGCCAGAGCTGTTTCTTCAGCGGCAATGAGACGTCAATCTGATTCCTGAACCTTTCATTCTGCACTGTATTCCCATATAGGGGCAACATCAGCCCTACAGGCAAATGACTGCTTCCGCAAGTGATTATCGCACAATTGTTGTCAATCAACTGTTCCATAAGCCCTTGAGTTATGGTTATCTGTTTATGGTCGAGTATCACGACCCCTATGTCTTCGACGGGGATTGTACGCACCTCGCCTTTTCCAGCCTCGCCTTCTTTTGACGGGGATGTTATCACCATCTGCTGAAGCTTAAGGGACAGATATGCTGGATTTCCGAAATATAATGTGCGTTTGATCATAACAAATGCTTATTTACCGTCAAACAGCTTACCCGTTATGTCATCGGCGGCTTCGCTGTCATCCAAGTACAGATTGTTTTCCGTAGATATTACACTTCTTCCAAGTTCCTTCTCTGTCTGCTTCCTGGCAATACCTGCCACATTGCCTCCTCTTTTCGCAATGTTCTTGCTTTTTGAAAACGTGTCCGGAGCCTCTTTTTCCGATATTTCGGTTGTCACGCGCTCTCCAAGCATAGTGAAAATGAGTTCCAGGTCATTCATGTGGTCACGGAGATTCTGGTTTTTGCCGTGCAGCCCTTTGATGTCCTTATATTCAGTCGGAGTCAAGCCAAAAGTTGCCTTGGAAATTTCAGCCGTAAGGATAGCATACTCCCTGTCGGTTTCTATTCCCCTCCGTTTCCACTCGTCAGTAAGGTTCTGCCTTATGGCAATGCCCCTTAACCTTTTGTCAATCCAATTTTTAGGATATCCTTTCTGCTCATATAGCGACTTCATCCTTTCCTGTGCAAGTTCAGGATTCTCTATTTCCATGACCCTGTCATATCCTACTTGAGCCAACCACAATTTGAACGGCTCCGCTTTTGGCGACGGTATCGACTGCACTATGCGGAAAAGGCCTTTTATATTGGCTGCCTGTATTTTTCTCCGTTTCCCGTCCATGGCAACCATTTCAACTGGGGTACAAATTGTACCCCAGTTGAAATCAAGCTGTTCATCCCTCATTCTCAGCTTTTTAATATACTGTTTGGGATCTACGCTATCCGTCAACGCCTCAACGACATCCACGACGGAAAAATACCATTGTTCCTCCTCCTCATTCCATACGGAACGAATTTTCTTGTCCTGAAAAAGTTTGATGTTGCTCATATCCTCTGCACTTTAAATGTTAATATTCTCCCACCTGAACAATCTGTCCTATATGATTTATACGGACTTTAATAACACCCTTTAATCCATTGCAATTCTGTATACGCTTCCAAGTCGTGTCACGTAAAACACTGCTATCATCAACAGTTGTCTCCAAATGATGTCTAAATACATAATACTTAGTTGCTATTTTCTGTACCCTGAACAGATTCGGGCTTATAATCGAGTAGTTGCCCGGATTCATCAAGTCAATTTCCTTAGGGTCAAAACCTGTTTCCGGATTAGGGAATACAAAATATTCATTCTGCTTCATCGTGAACAGGAATTCCCATCCTTCATCTTTCTTGTATTCCCTGTCAATAACGGGCATCCCCATACTGACACGCGCGACGGCTTCATAGAACGACACCACCTGTTCCTGAAGATTGCCATCCGTGTCAAGATAAATTGCCACGTGATGGTTATTTCCAGTCTGAACAAAATCTGAAGGTATCCTTTGCCCTTTACTGTCAACGATAACATTTCCATTATTGTCCCGCTTTTCGTGCAAAGGTTCAGCATTGTTTACTCCGCGGATTGCCACTCGTTTTATTGAAATACCTTTTTCCTTACTTAGCCATATCGGGTTTTCATCAAGATTACTAAATGCCGTTTGTGCGTCAAAATTAGATTCTTCAAATCGCTTAATAAGTATTTCTCTTATTTTTATATCTATTATTGAATGTAATTTTCCGATTACTCCATTTTTGTCTAATTTTTTATTTCCTGATTTTCCGAAGTTTTCAAAGTTAACTTCTTTACGAATTGTAAATACATTTTCAAAATTTACAGTCTTGACTTTGGGCGGAACCTGAACCGTATGCAGATCATCGGCATACAAAGGATTCTTTTCCAAACTGTTTTTCCCTGTAAACGCCTTTTGTGGGTCATTCCCGAAAGTTGCAAGTCTTGACAACAAGGCCTCACGGTAAATGGCATTGGCTACAGTCGCGATTTTCTCACGGGTAAATCCTGACCCGACTTTTTCCTCCTTTGTAACATATTGCCTGATACTGCCATAGACAGTCTCATTATGCAACTGGCCCCTTGGAGTCAATTGTACTTTAGAATTTACACCACCTTGTTTTTTCGTCTTGTTTGTATTCCTTGTGACAACTTTATTCTTAGCCTTGATTGACACAAGCGTATTTTCAAGCTGCCGTTTGGCTTCAGCCCTGAATTCATCAAGAGGAATCGGAGGACAAAAACGCAGTTTATTCTTGTTGTCCCTGTAAAGACAACTATGCTCGATAGCCCGTACGACTTTTGTCATTTCAGACTTCGGAATGTACCTCAACTCATAGTCGCTCAAATCAATTGACGGAGCGTCATCCACGCTTTTGCTTATCCTTGCATTCAGATTGTTGAGGTATTGTATATAGCTTCTTTTGGTAAAGGCTATTGTGAGCGCGTCCATAGCGTGATGTCTGTGGTCGTTGCGCTTTGTCCAGTCCTTGATTTTCCTGACGGTCCTCCCGTCCTTGTCGTAATATGTATATGTCTGCCCGAGACTGTCATATTTTTTCCAGTTCAGCTCCTTCATCACATCCACAAGTTGCCAGTCTTCACGAAGCCTGTCCGTAATGGAACCGGTTGTCGGAACCACATCGCGCACAATGCTTTCCAAAATCTCACGTGCTTTCTTCGCTATATACTGCGAATCCCTCAAATCCCGGTCTATGAAGCCATCGGGTATTTCAGACTCGGTCATAAGCAGATTCCTATATTTGGTCCTGCTTATTTTGCCTTCTGCAAGAAGTTTCTCTACACGGCCACGGTATCCGTTTGCACCTTCCTCTCCGTATTTAGCTTTGACATAGTCAAATGCCGTGGAACTTCCCTTTTCAATATTTGCTTGACGCGCCTCTATAGTCTTGTTTGAAAACGAATCGTCAAACCTCCTGGACTGAGGGATAATGTGCTCAATATCAAATTCTTTCGAGAACAGTTTCTCCCGAGAAATACGGGTTCCTGTATACAGAGTCTTGTATCCGTTTATTCTAAGCTCATCATATAGTTTGTATCTTACTATGTCGTTATGGCTCGGATTCTCTATGCCAAATTCATCAATAAGCTTTTTCCGTATTTCATCGTGCTCTCTTGATGACTTTGATATGGCTGCGGTCATTTCCTCCCTTTCCTTTGCACTTTTCTTGAGCTCCCTTGCAAGCTCGATTCTGATTTCATCAGGTTTGCCGTATTCATCGATCACACCGTTGACGACATTTATCATCTGATTCAGAATCTTTTCGACGACAGGATTTCTCAGACTGTTCTTTGGGAGAGACTCCAATTTGTCCTTATATTCCTTGTTTTCAAGCTCTTCTTTTGTCAAAGACCGCTTTGAATGCCTGTATCCGGCATATTCGCAGGCAAGGCTATAAGTGTTGCCCTCTTTCATATAAGGCAGGATTTTCTTCATGGCCCGGCTGCTGAGACTGCCGTAATCCGGTGCAAATGATACTGCCGCCAATATTTTTGCATATTCCGGTTCGAAGCCAGTGATTTCCGATATTTTGGAAATAAGCCTGTAGTTTCCTGACACGGAATTGTCACCTTCGTATGAATAAAGAAGATGCCATAGCCTGAACGACGCCTGTTCTTCAAATGCCTTGCCCTCCAAAGATGAATCAAAATGCAGGAAATCGGTTCTATAGCCAAGGCCTCTGAAGACATCCGAAATGATTTTGACGGCTTCGGAAAACTTCTTCTTGCTGAAATCATATTCTTCGTGTCCGGTCGCCACGATTATTTTGGAATAGGCTGCAAGCAATGCCGCCATAGTCCTGTTTCCCTCGAGTTCCTTGTAATTGAGATTGATTTCTTTTTTGTTACGATGCTTTCTTGAAAGTATTTCCGGATCATACATTTCATCCGGCGCGAACAAGGAGTCCTGAGCCCACTCAGTATTATACTCATCAGGCTTCAGATATTTCATCACTTCGGATTTTGAAAGCTTATCGCACGTACACAGACGGTCGTACAGTTCTTCCTTTTCCTCCTGCGTAAGATATCTCCTGTTTACATTAACATTGTTCAATATCTGCCATATCTTGAACTCCTGGAACAGTGGGGATGATTTTGGACAGACCTTAGGGCCTATAGTTTTTCTCTTTTTCTTGCCGTCAACCTCCACTTCTACCTGTCTGCCTTCCAGTTCGCAGATGCTAACCAAGCCTTTCTGACTTTTAAGCGGTCGCTGATAGAAAATGACTATGTCTCTGAGCTGATGCTTGAGCGAAGGAGTCAATTCGGTATGATACCGTGCCTGGCATTCCCATATTCTCTCGAACTCATCCATATAGTCCTGTCTGTAGAACACTTGGTTTTTCAGACTATGGTTCGGATTTTTCTCAAGTTGTGCCATCTGGTACTGCCCGACAGTCTGACCGTTGAAATAGAGCTCCTTGCTACGGTCGCTTATGTCTCCAAGATATCCTGATGAATTCCTGATCTGTGAATTGATTTTTTGCAGGACGACGGCCAAGGACTCCAAGTCCAGTTTTTCCGATAACGCCCTTACCCTCCATTCATAATTTTCCTTGACCAGTTCCTTCCCTTTTGCTGTCCTTTTGATACCTTCTATCTGGAATGGTTCCCGGCATATCGCCCAGGTCTGTTTCTCGTTTTTGTTCCGTAGTTCTTCCTTCAGTCCATCTGTAAGAATATCAGGATAGAACGCCTTTTGTGCGTCCCATATCCGGTCGAATTCATTCTGCAGGTCAGAACGGTAGAAGTCAGGTGCTTTGTAGTTTATATCCGACGAGAGCTTTTCGTAAACATACTCTCCAGGAGTCTTCCCGTCCTCGTAAAGGACTTTTGCGATGTCCATTCCGTCGATCAGCTGACCTTCTTCGTCGCCCTGTACTTTACGGGAACTTTTATAGCCGCGTTTTTTATTGATGGACAGCAGCACTCGAGCCAACTCTTCAAGTGAAATCTTTTCGGAAGCGGCCTTTGCCCTGAGTCCCAATGTCTGGAATGTGGTAAAATTACCC
>VSOK01000074.1 GCA_009774765.1 Bacteroidales bacterium | reverse complement strand
CGGCCTTTGACCTGAGTCAAAATGTCTGGAATGTGTTAAAATTACCCTGCTCGGCAAAGACAGTATCTTCAGTGATCCAGCCGTTTTCACGCAGAAGTCCGACAAGAGCATCACGGCGCAGCTTATAACGTTGCAGATTGCGTCTCATACTTCTTTTCAAAGTACGGTCAGCATTGGTAGTTATGCTTTTACCTTTTTCAAAATTACTCTTTTCATCTACAGTCAATGGATTTACACGAACGCCCAATTTGACAATTGACGATTTCTCTTCATTTGTTTCAGCTTCATTGACCACCGCCCAGCCGATGCTGTTGGTCCCGAGGTCCAGTCCGAGTATTCTTTTCATAGAGGTTTGCGATATAAAAACCTTTGAATTTACGCAATAAATTGCAAATCAAAAATATTTTTCTACCTTTGTGAAAGTTTGAAGCAATTCGCAATAAGGATTATTCCGTTGTGAAAACATTTAAAGCGGGGCTCCATCGGAGTCTCGCTTTTCTTTTTTTGTTTGCCCGAAGTTTCCGAGCCAAGGTAATTCCCTGCAATATACTTATACACAGCATTTTGAATAGACGCACCATAAGTACTCATCTGGAGGGGAGCAAGAATCCCAATCCACCAAATCCTGTGTCAAATATTTCTTTGTTGTGCTATCTGTTCCAGACAAACCATACACTGGGTAATAATATACTGTGGCCATCAGACCTTCTCCAGTCTGATGGCCACGGTATTGGACAGCCACAATATTAAGATGGCAACGATGTTAGGCGGCCACAATATTAGACGGCAACGTGCTGCAAGCCTAAAAAACGCTGACCTCGTCGATGAAGAACCAGCAAGGATGCCCTACTCCGTAATGCCAATGAGGGCAGGTCTTGGTACCTGTTACATTCACTTTGATATATCTCGCCTGGGCTGGTTCAGTGAAATCGTGTCTTACTCCCACAAACTGTATCTTCGCACTCCTGTCCTCAGGAAGATCCCTGACAGAAGCCAAAGCATATTCCTCACCGTCAGATGAAATCTCATACGACACCTGTACAGGAAGAAGAACCCACGCTCCGAGCTGATGCAGAAAATCAGTTTCTATGGTATGTATTTCCTTGATTTCATCAAGATCAATTACAAACGAAGCGTCACGGCCTTCCCAGCCGACCCATCCCTCGACAAAACCTGCACCGCCATACAGACCGTCCGTCAATGCCGTCCTGCCAAGTTCCTGATATGCCTTCTCAGGAGCGTCAATGAAAATTACAGAGGCTCCTTCCGCAATGCTTTTATCGGCACTCGGCATATATCTGCTGCGGAAAAGCTCGCAATACTCTACAGGAGAATTGCTTCTCTCATTGAGAGTCGGCACTTCAAACAGTCTTACCTGCTGTTCAAAATAATCCAGTTTTTCACTCAACTCGGATATATCCATATTTTTCTCCGACCTTGCAATCTCAAGTTCAGAATAAAGAAGCGGAAGCCTCGTCCTCTGCACACGCGCCAGCCTTACACTGTCACCGGCAACAGCTTTCTCCGCCTGGTCAAAAAGAGCCATATAACGTCTCATCAGCTCAGGCTTGAGCATTCCGTGCTTATGCGACACAGGAGAATCATAAATCCACAGCCTCTGACCGCTTCCTATCAGAGCCCCTTCCATCACTTTGATATATTTGTAGAGATAAGGGGCGGCAGCACCGTAATAGCCCTCCAGAAACGTATGCATAAGTTCATCCGTATCAAGCGAAGGATCCCACATCAATTTGGAAACCAACCAGGTACGCATTTCCGCGAAGTCTCCTCCACGACTGCCTGCAATCTGCGAAAAGTGCATATTGGCACCGTGGTCCCGGAACAGGCGGATATTGTCCGCAAGAATATGGAAATTAGGGAACGGAGCCAGATAATTGTCGAAATTGATACCGTAGTCCCAGACGAAGATATTGTCAGTAATCCTGCTCCAGCCTTCTATCGCCTCCACAAACTCAAGTCCGGACGCATTTTCCCTCAAAGTCACCTCTCTGTCGCAGTCAATGTCGCAAAGCATAATATTCACATTCGGAAGCGGCTTTACGTGCTTTGGAGGCTGCATTGTATAAAGGTATGCAAGAGTAGAGAACTCCTTGTCAGGAAATCTCTCCGCAAGCTTGTTGAGAAAATGTATGACACTTCCCGACAACGCGCCCTCATATTCATCTATAGCCTTGCAGGCATCACACTGGCAATTGGTAAAGTTGCCGTCATTCTGACTGACAGAAATCATATTGCGCCCAGGATTGGCCTTGAAAATGGAATCAATACGTTCGCACACGATTTCAAAGACTTCCGGATTGCTCAGACACCATTGGCTTGCCTTGCCCGGATGACGTTTGCCGCCGAAATACGAATAATACTCCGGATGTTCAATGCCATATCGCGATGACGGAAGAAGTTTGTCGAAAGTATGTACCCAATATCCTCCGGCAAACATATCCGAGGGTTCTTCCAATCTCATCCAAAGCTTATATACAGAATCATTTCGCATCCCGTAAAACTGGCTCTGACGGTATCTGAAAGCCGGATTGTCAATCTCATTTATATAAGGCAGCTGAATGTCCGACGACTTGGAAAGGGAATATTCATTTTCTCCCCAATAGCTGACACCCAGATATTTCTCAAGCAGAGTAACGACACCATAGATGCTTCCTTTGTCTCCTCCGCTTGCAATCCGGAGCATTCCGTTGCCAGTCAGCAGTCTGAAACCGTCTTCTTTCAAGCCGTCAGAAATATTCTTTCCGTCATCCCCAGGAACTGCACCAAGGAAATTCTGAAGGCCATTTCCAATAAGGATATCACCCTTGTGCGGTGCTTTTCCGATATTATCATAGCCGACAACAGGAATCATAGCCTCGCTGATCCTATGGACAAAATCCTGAAGGAGAGAAGCAGCAACCGAATCTGCCTTTTCCTCCGTTGTCAATACTATTCTTGACTTGGCCTTGCCGTTCTTCACGACTGTAATCTGAGCTGAAATCTCCGTTGCACAGAACAAGGCAACAGCAGCAAAAATCAATGATATTTTCTTCATTATATATAACTTTTGTCAAATATACACATACGTATATCCAGTGTCAGCACAAATATAGTCAAAGTTGAGAGCAGAGACCAAATTTATTTGGGCTATGCCGAGACCATAAAGTCAACAATGGAGCATCATACCAGCCACACAGCAGCAAAGCCAATGTGCCTCACGGAGTAATCAACATACATACGGAGTCCACCGGCCACAATGCCGGTGGGTCCGTGTAACAAACTACATATCAACAAGTTGTAAAACAGTATATCATATACAAGGCATACTGTTTTGTATATACCTGACGGTCAGCAGGTTATAGGGTAAGGGTCTCGGAGGCAGATTGCAGTTTACAGAGCGATTTGCGATTTACTTGTATGAATCAATAGGCCCCACAGTGATTGACTGAACCCAGTATGATGGCTATGGCCCAGACCTGCGACCAGGTGGGTCTCTGCAATTCAATGAAAATCAATATATTACAAAACAGTATATCCCATATAGAGCATACCGTTTTATAACCAATTGACAAACAATGCGTTATAAGAGCCCACCCAGGAAGGCAGGATTGGTACTCCCGATGCCGTGTATTGTTGATGGACTACACAACAATTACATAAGCTCAGCTGGAGACACGAGATTTTCCCCGTGACCTACTCAGAATCTCCAAGCCTATGATAAAATAAAAAATGCAACAGAATCTGCCGCATTTTTTATTTTCTGACAACACCATCTAATTTGTTGTGTAACATATCTTTGGCCACATCATAACTATTGTCAGTGGTTCAAAGACAGAAAGTTTGAAAGCAATTCACAACATCGCAAGCACTATGATCCGGTATCCTGCTATGCCGAGACCAGGACGTATATTTGAACCAGCGGCTTATATATAATGAAATATGCAATCAGTCAAGTCTCTTGAAACCGAATATCTCATCATTACTGTCGGGACACCCCGTCAATGCCCTCCTTATTATCTGAGCACCTATCACACTGAATATAATGCCGTTGCCACCGTATCCGAGGTCAAAATACACCCGGTCCCCGTCATCCCAAGGCCCGATGAAAGGAAGACCGTCATCAGTCGTGCTGAATGTTCCGCACCAGGCCATCTCCGCTGTCATAGGAATATCAAGAAACAGACTATGGAACTTCTCTTCCAGCTTCCTGACCTTTTTGCGCAACAGCCTGTCCCTACGTTTCGGATTCCCGAAATTCTCATCCTCACCGCCTATGATTATCCTGTTTCCGCTGCTCGTGCGCATATAAAGGTAAGGATCAGCCGTTTCCCATATAAGGGCACGGTCCGGCCAGATAAGCCTGCTGTCGACAGGATGAGAAATCAATGCGTATGTGGAAGTCAGTTTCATCACATTTTCCGGAAGGAAACGCCCTGCCTCGAATCCGGTAGCGACAACGACATATCTGCAGAATATGGTATGCCCGTCAACGGTAATCAAGCGGCAGCCATCATTTCCCTCTTCTATATCAGCGATTTCCGTATGGGTATATACCCTCAGATCACCACGGCCAAGATGATGCTCCAGCAGACCGACAGCAGCCTTATAGGCATCAGCCTGCGCTGATTCACCGTTTGTCAGGGCCCCGGCATAAGTATCCATACCGTACCGTCTCTTCAGATCCTCCTTGGACAGCATATCAACAGGCAGATTATGACGCCTGCGCATTTCATATTCCTTTGTTATGATGTCCTCACCTTTGGCATCGCTTGCATAGAAAACCGTAGGCACACGTTCAAAATCGGCATTGACCCCGGTTTCCTTCAGTATCCTTTCAAGATCAGAAATTGATTCAAGGCAGGAACGATATGCAAAAGCCGCGTTTTCCTCACCTATCTTGTCTGCAAGCTGATGCAGAGGCAGGTCTATTTCATACTGCAGCAATGCCGTGCTGGCCGCCGAGCTGCCAGTCGCTATACTTCTTTTGTCAACCACACAACAGTCCAGTCCGGCTTTGCACAATTCGTGTGCGGCAAGTGCCCCTGTAATTCCGGAGCCTACAATGACAACATCTGCGGATACGTCTTTCCGCAAAGGGTTATAATAATCAAAAAGCTGATTTTTGACTATCCAATAAGGTAATCCTGAATGAAGTTTCATAATATCAATATTTTTATTTTCCCTACAAAATACAACATCCACGCCGATTGGACAGGTCAGTAAAAAATCGGTGCCGGAGTCCATACGGATTCCGGCACGATTCAACAATATGCAACAGGTGTTATCTGCGTTTCGGGAAAAGGAGCGACATATCCTTGTCAAGGAGAGGTCCGGCTATATTTTCAGGAATGAAATGCCATTCTCCGATGACAGAGCGGTCTCCTATGACAGCCGAATCTATCATTCCATACTCCTGAAGATAGTCGTAAAGCAGATTGCGGATCTCAGGATAACGAGCCACGACACGTGTCTGCATTTCCTCTTCACTGATACCGGCTCCTGTCATAAAGCCCGCCCCGCTGGCACGGTATGAAGTCATCGCCACATCATAATACGCATCTCCGGAGAAAGGGGTACCGTCCGCAAGAGACGTTATGCTGACCCTTGAACCGTAAGGCCTGGTAACATCCACAGTATAGAAAAGACCGGCTGCGGAATCAAAATTATACGACCGTCCGACAAATGAATATCTTTTCTGGCCAGTGCGGGGATCCTCACCGCGTACAATCTTAAGCAGATGGTCATCATCAGAACTCTTGACGGTATTTATCCACATATCATACGAATATTCCAGATAGCTTTTGATCTCATCACCTTTCATCTTTACGACATAAAGCTGATTCTCAAAAGGATAGATGGTAAACATATCATTGTACACCAGCTGACCGGAATGGACGAATCCGTTGAAAGTCAAAGGAGCGGCAAAAGATACCGGAGCACCTGACGCCTCTATGCAGATGGTATGGAGAAGATTCATATAGTCACACATTCCTCTGTATGAATCTCTTGTACGCAGGTCAACATTCGTCTTTCCGACAGGCTTCAATGTGAACGCCTTGACAGCTTCATAGTCTTTACGGAAAATATCCCTCATACCTGTATCAACAGCTTCCTTGCGCACAGGAATAAGATCTGCGGACAGCTTCTTGGAGACGCATTTCCCGTCCTTGACAGCTATGGTGATCGTACCGTGTCCCATATTGCGGCAATGGCTTCCGGAGTTTATAAGACAGATATCCTCCTTCTCTGCAATATACGGACGGTGATCATGCGAGCAGATGAGGAAATCGACTCCTTTAAGGCTTTTGAAAAGATCCAGTCCCTGGCTTTCGTATGAAGTCCCGTCACCTGTACCAGTACCGGCGTGGATTGCCACGATGACGATATGAGGATTTTCAGCGGCCACAACCCTGTCCACATCTTCCTGCACCAACGGAGTCAAAGACTCAAAAGTCATCCCTGACCACACCTCGGGAGCAAGCCAGTTTTTGATGTTAGGATTGGTAAACCCTATTATGGCAACCTTCAACCCCTGCTTTCTCACGACCGTATAATCCTGGAAATAAGGCTTCCCGTTGTCAGTTCTTATGGCATTCGCCGCAAGGAAAGGCACTGACATTTCTCTCCTTATCCTGTCATAGACATTATGTCCGGTCTCTATATCGTGGTTTCCGACAGCAATCGCATCATATTTCATATACTCCACCATCCTCGCATAGAGATGTTGTGACACCGTATCCACATAGTTATAATAATATGCGGCATTGTCTCCCTGAAGGCAGTCTCCGGCATCCACAAGGATCACGCTCTGTTCCCCGTCAGCAGTCCTGACGCTGTCCACATAATGAGAGACTGCCAGCAATGACGGACGGGTACCTGCCCCATCCACATACAAAGAATCAAAATAAGTCCCGTGGACATCATTGGTGGTGAAAAGCTGAAAAGTGTATTCACCGTCCTTCGGACCACAGGAACAAAGACACATAACCGCGGCCAAGGCGGTCAAAACAAGATTTTTCTTCATATATAAACTTAATTAAACATCATTTGTTTTTACGTCCGAGCAGCTCCTGAAGATTGAAGACCAGAGAAAACTGCTGCTGCCATCCGGAGAATTTTCCGTGGAAATGAGCTGTGGCACCGACCCTAAGATTCAGGAAATCAGAAATATGCGGTTCATAATAGACTTCAAGCATATTATAAAATCCGGATTCAGTGCCCGCCCCGGCAGGATAAAAAGGAA
>VSOK01000073.1 GCA_009774765.1 Bacteroidales bacterium | reverse complement strand
TGAGGCCATTCCTGACCACATTTTTAGACCCACAGAAAAAGCATTTTTTTAAGCATATCAATGATAATCTTTACAAAGATAAGAAAACCAACAGATTACAAGGATTTTATCCTACCAAATGTCCACCCCGCCCAATTATACCATAAATTGGGCCCTCTTGAAAAGGAGGTTCCGATAACGAAAAACGCCTCTGCAGATTGCTGCAAAGGCGTTTTTCGTTTGGTGGGAGCAGAGGGAGTCGAACCCCCGACCCTCTGCTTGTAAGGCAGACGCTCTGAACCAACTGAGCTATGCTCCCTTTTTCGTTTCTTTTGGGCGATAATTGCGTCAGGCTTCACATCTTCATTCCTCACAACCGCAAGGTTGCTGCGTCATTCATCGTTCGTCTTCCTTATTCTCACCCAAAATAAACTTCAAAAATTTGTCTGATGTTATGAAACAAATTTTAAAAGCTGTCTTTTTAAAGAACTGTCCGATTCGTTTCCGAAAGGGATTGCAAAGATAGGCAACTTTTTTTAGTCTGCAAATTTTATTTGAAAAAATTAGCTTTTTTTCTTGGGATTGCTCGGAAACCATCCTTTGGCAACCCTTTTTTCCTGTTCGAACAGTTCTAATATGGACCAGAAACACGAAAATGCGGTCACCCCTGCGAGTGTGGACCATATAAAAGAATCTATATAAAGTGACAGCAATGTGAATGCCGCTCCGGTGAGAAGGAATGCCCACCAGCATTTCTTGCCGAAATAGTACTCGGCTTTTATTACTATAGGATGGAATACACCGATGATGATGAAAGTGGCCAGTCCTATTATTATTCCGCTGAATTGCATAAAATAAACGATTAAGCCGAGAGCAGAGGACAAATTTATTTGTACTATGCCGAGGCGAAAGTGATTGTAGATTGAAAATCTAAAATAAATATTATATGGATTGCAAAAATAGTGAAAAATTGAAAAATATTGGAACTGTCGTGAAGTTTGTAGAGCCCAAATAAATTTGATTGCGCTCGATTTACAATTTATTTTGAGTATCTTTGCGCGTTTGAATTTAATTTATCACGATGACTATGGACAAAAACAGTTATGCTTTGGGTATGAGCATTGCCCACAATATGATCTCTTCAGGTGTAAAAGAAGTTGCGTTTGAGGATTTCACCGCAGGCCTTAAGGCTGTGTTGAACGGCGAGAAGCCGGAGGTCTCTTTTGAGGAGGCCGGCAAATTGCTTGACAAATATTTTGCGGAGCTTGAGGCTCATCAGAAAGCTGAAATGGAAGCTATGAGTGCGACTGTGCGTCAGGAAGGGGAAGAGTTTCTTGCGGAGAATGTAAAGAAAGATGGCGTGAAGGTGCTTAAGAGCGGTCTCCAGTACAAGGTCATCACTGAAGGTACAGGAAAGAAGCCTAAGGCTACTGATAAAGTGAAATGCCACTATGAAGGCAAATTCCTCAACGGAAGCAAGTTCGACAGTTCTTACGACCGTAATGAACCGGCGGTATTCGGACTCAATCAGGTTATAGCAGGATGGACAGAAGGTCTTCAGCTTATGTCTGAAGGGTCAAAATATGAGCTTTATATACCTTATACTCTCGGGTACGGCGAAACAGGTGCTCCTGGTGCGATACCTCCGTACAGTACTCTGATTTTTACAGTAGAGCTGCTTGAAGTGCTTTAATCTTTGAGAAAAGCATTGTCCGAAAGAAGATATTCCGGACAGGATCCGGAATGACAGAATCATAATGGATGTTTTTATGGAAATATTCACTCTTGTGACAGGAGTGATATATGTAGTCCTTGAGATAAGGCAGAAAAATTTTATGTGGATAGTCGGCATGGCAAATGCCCTTGCTGCTATGTATATGTTTTTCTCTAAGGATCTCTATGCTTCATTCGGACTCAATACATATTATTTTGCCATTGCTTTCTGGGGACTGTACCAGTGGCGCAGGGATGCAAGGCGTCTTAAGGCAGGTCTGGGAGTCAGCGGAAAGAGAGAAGGTGCTGTTTCGGACAGTTCTGATGCCATACATTTGAACAGGCTCGGATGGAAGACGCTGGCAGGATGTGCTGTGGCCTTCTGCCTTGGACTGGCCGTTCTGCGTTTTGCGATTGCCGGACTGGGCGATCCTATGTCCGGTCTTGACGCCGGAGTGGCAGTGCTTAGTGCGGTGGCGACGTATATGCTCGGCCGTTCGTATCGCGAGCAATGGCTGCTTTGGATTGTTGCGGACGTTTTGTCTGCTTTGCTCTGTTTGTCTCAGGGAATGTATTGGATGATGGCAATGTATGCGGTATACACGGCTTCAGCTGCCTACGGATACTTTTATTGGGGAAAACATGGGGTATATGTGGATGAGTCAGGATACGTTGGACGTCAATGAGCATTGCAGGTAAAAACTTGATGGATTTATGAAAAGGACATTGGTAATAGAAGCCGGTGCGACCAAAACGGAATGGGCTGTGTCGGGGAAAGAGGTGATGAGGTTCAGGACGGCCGGAATCAATTGTTCGGTGATGCCGCTTGAAGCCATTGTCAATGTCGTGGCCGAGGCGGAGGAATATTTAAGGGACATTTCAGAGGATATAACTGAGATAAGGTTCTATGGGGCTGGCCTTGTAGCGGGAGAAAGTATCATTGTGCTTGACAAGGAATTTAAGAGCGTGTTTCCTAATGCCGTGATTGCTTATGGCTCTGATCTTCTGGCGGCGGCACGTGCTGCCTGGGGACGGAATAAAGGTATAGTCGCAATACTCGGCACCGGATCGAACAGCGGCTTTTATGACGGGAGCACAATTGTGGAAAATATCAGGTCAGGAGGCTTTATACTTGGAGATGAAGGAGGGGGAGCGTCACTCGGAAAGGCTCTGATTGCAGACCATATTAAAGGACTGCTTCCAAAAGAGCTTGAGAGACGTCTTTCGGAAATCTATGATGTGTCATACGAGAATATCGTAAGAAATGTATATAGAGGGAAAAATGCCGCTGGATACCTTGCGTCATTTGCTCCTTTTGTATTGGAAAACCGCGACATTGAAGGAGTTGATGCTATGATCGAGTACAATCTGAGAAATTTTGTCAGGCGTGTCCTGCTCAGGTATGATGTCGGAAGTTATGATGTCGCAGTGGTCGGGTCATTCGGCTGTGCATGCAGGGAGGATCTGGTCAGGATAGGAAAGGAATATGGTGTACGCTTCGCGGAATTCATAAAATCTCCTGTCGAAGTGCTTGTAAAAGAGTGGTGATATGAACAAGAACTATCCGTCAAGGCTTCTTGAAGATGCTGTGGATGCGATAAGCTCTCTTCCTGGAGTCGGGAAAAGAAGCGCGCTCAGACTCGCGCTTCATCTTCTGAAGCAGCCTCAGGAGAATGTCCATCATTTCACGGCGTCGATAAATGCCCTCAGGGATGAGGTGAAATATTGTCGTGAGTGCAGGATGATTGCCGATGAACATCTGTGTTCTATATGTGCCGACCGTTCACGTGACCACAATACGATATGTGTGGTGGAAAGCGTAAGGGATGTGATGAGCATTGAAAATACAGGCCAGTACAGAGGAGTATATCACGTTCTTGGCGGGATAATTTCTCCGATAAACGGAGTCTCACCGTCGGATCTCAATATACGCGACCTGGTACAGAGGGTGAAGAAACTTGTGGAGGAAGGGAATGATGCAGAGGTCATTTTTGCCCTTAATGGAGATGTTGAAGGCGAGACTACGGCCTTCTATATATATCGTCAGATATCAGGGACCGGGGTCAGGGTCTCCTCTCTGGCACGCGGACTCGGATTCGGTGATGACCTTGAATATGCGGACGAGCTTACTCTCGGGCGGTCAATTGTGAACAGACAGGAGTTCCGCCCATAATTGATACAACATTTTATGATCCGTCGGATTGACGTTGATTGGACTTAAAACAAACTTTATTGAAATGACATTTATTGAGATTCTTCTTTTGGCGGTTTCGCTCAGTGTCGACACGTTGGTGGTGTCCATAGGAAGCAGTGTCACACAAGGAAAGATTGCTGCGCTCAAGATCGGATATGCAGCGGTCGTATTCGGACTTATGCAGACGGCTTTTCTTTTTATCGGATGGGTTCTCGGGCATTCTGTCGTAGCGCATATTGATGAGTTTGCTCCTGTCATAGGCTTTCTTCTGCTTCTTTACGTGGGATTGACCATGATAGTGAATGCGCTCAGGAAAAACGAGGACAACAAAGTTGACATAGCAGGGATGAAATCACTTCTGGTAGCCTCCGTTGCAACGAGCGTCGATGCTTCCGCTGTGGGCGTGTCGTTGGCTATGACTGAAATCGCATTGGCCAATATGTATCTTATATTGACCGTTGTCTTTGCCGTTACAGTAATTGCAGCTGTATGCGGAGTTATCTCCGGAAGTGCCATCGGCAGGAAATTCGGAAAGTCAGCCCGCATATCGGGAGGCATAGTCCTTATAGGAATAGGCATAAGAATCCTGTTGGGGTAGAAAGATTAAATTTGCCGTTTTGGCGGAATTTGTTACTTTTGCAGGCTGTGGCAGCTATTGTATAACCTTTCCGACGACTGGGCCGGATTAATGATGGAGAGCGGTATGATTTCAATCTATTATAAAGAAGACGGACAGATATCGGTATCCCGGTCGGAGACGGACTTTCAGAATCTCAGCACGGAAAATGTCGTATGGATAGACCTTTATTCTCCCACAGGGGATGAAAAAAGGTCTGTGGAAAGTTTCCTCGGCACTACTATCCAGAGCCGTGCCCAGGCTGAGGAGATCGAGAGCTCATCACGTTTCTCGGAGACGGCGGATGCTATTTTTGCCAATACGAACTTCCTTATTCCAGGACCTGAGGAATACTCTATGGAGACCGTCTCATTCATCTTGACGGGAAATGTGCTTACGACAATACGTGAATGCCCGCTCAGGAGCTTTACGGACCTGCAGCGCAGGATGGGGGCTTTCCCGAAAAACTACTCTACGGGCAATGTCGTTTTTGTCAGCATCCTGGAGCAGCGTATCGACCTTGATGCGGATATGATCGAGCTTATGTCCAAGGAGATTGCGCAGTACAACAGGAAAGTGAGCTTGGGTGAGGACATCAACGAGGAGTTCCTGTTGGACATCAACCAGCTGCAGGAGAACACAATGCTGGTGAGGGAGAATATCGTGGACAAGCAGAGGGTCATATCCAGCCTTCTGAAAAGCGACAAATACCCGTCAGAGCTGACCTCCAAGCTGAATGTTATGCTGAAAGACATCTCGTCACTTATCAACCATACCAATTTCAGCTTTGAAAGGCTTGAGTATCTGCAGAATACCGTAATCGGTCTTATCAACCTCGACCAGAACAAGATCATGAAAATGTTTACTCTTGTGTCTTTGCTTCTGATGCCTCCTACATTGATAGCGAGTTTCTACGGAATGAATGTCGTGCTGCCGATGACGGATACTTTCTGGGACTGGATAATCATTGTTTCTCTGATGATTGTATCATTCTTTGTGATATTATTCATATTCAAATCAAGAAAAATGCTTTAATGCTTTGAAAAAACGATAATTATACATATTTTTGCGCGCTTTTGTTCCGGAGGCGCGCTTTTTATTTGCCGAAGGACGGCACAATGTATAATGTTTAACCCGCTAGTTGTTTTATTTATTGATTATGGAAGAAAACAAAGTAGTTGCAGCAGAGGAAACTCCTGCAGTTGAGGAAACCAAGAAGGTTGCCTTGAACGCTTCAGTGGCTCCTGAAAATTTTGACTGGGATGCTTTTGAAGGCGGTGATGTCTACGGTGAGGACAAGAAACACATCGAGGAAATGTATGATCAGACTCTCTCAAAGGTAGTTGAGAATGACGTTACTGAAGGTATCGTTACAGCTATCAGCAAAAGAGAGGTGATCGTAAACATCGGTTACAAGAGCGAAGGTGTCATCATGGCTCCTGAGTTCCGCTACAATCCGGACCTCAAAGTAGGCGACAAGGTTGAAGTGTATGTAGAGACAGCTGAAGACAGAAAAGGTCAGCTTGTCCTTTCTCACAAGAAAGCTCGTGCACTCCGTTCTTGGGATATGGTCAACGATGCATTCAATGCAAACGAGATTGTCAAAGGTTATGTCAAGACACGAACCAAGGGTGGTATGATCGTGGATATCTTCGGTATCGAGGCGTTCCTCCCAGGTTCACAGATCGACATCAAACCTATCCGTGACTACGATCAGTTCGTTGACACGACAATGGATTTCAAGATTGTGAAGATCAATCAGGAATTCAGAAATGTCGTTGTATCTCATAAGGCTCTTATCGAGGCTGAACTTGAGCTTCAGAAGAGCGAGATCATCGGCAAACTTGAAAAAGGCCAGGTTCTTGAAGGAACTGTCAAGAACATTACAAGCTATGGTGTATTCGTTGACCTCGGTGGAGTTGACGGACTTATCCATATCACTGACCTCTCATGGGGCAGAATCAACCACCCTGAGGAGGTTGTTAAGCTTGACGAGAAGATCCGTGTGGTTATCCTTGACTTCGATGAGTCCAAGAAGAGAATCGCCCTCGGTCTCAAACAGCTTACAGTACATCCTTGGGAGGCTCTTGACGCTAACCTCAAAGTTGGTGACAAGGTTAAGGGTAAAGTCGTTCTTATCGCTGACTATGGTGCATTCGTTGAGATTGAGCCTGGTGTAGAGGGACTTATCCATGTTTCAGAGATGTCATGGTCTCCAAGACTCCGCATCGCTCAGGACTTCCTTAAGGTAGGTGACGAGGTAGAGGCTCAGATCCTTACACTTGACAGGGATGAGAAGAAGATGTCCCTCGGTCTCAAACAGCTCGTTGCAAACCCTTGGGAGAACATCCGTGAGAAATATCCTGTAGGTTCAAAACATTCAGCAGTTGTACGCAACGTTACAAACTTCGGAGTGTTTGCAGAGCTTGAGGAAGGCATTGAAGGACTTGTGCATATCAGCGACATTTCTTGGACCAAGATCAAACATCCTTCAGAGTTCGTTCAGGCTGGCGACACAATCGATGTTGTTATCCTTGATTTTGATGAGGAGAACCACAAGCTCAGCCTTGGCCACAAACAGCTTCTCCCTAATCCTTGGGATGAGATCGAGAACAACTTTGCTGTAGGAACAGTTGTTGAAGGAACAGTTGCTGCTGTTGCTGACAAGAATGCAACTATTACACTTCCTGGTGACATCGAGGCTGTATGCTTCGCCAAAGATCTTGTAAAAGAGGACGGTACAGTTCCAGCTGTGGGCGAGACACTTTCTTTCAAAGTCGTTGAGCTCA
>VSOK01000072.1 GCA_009774765.1 Bacteroidales bacterium | reverse complement strand
GGTTGTTTGCCATTGATTTTGTGGGCTTTTTGTGGCCCTCAGCCCTTTTTCTGCCCGATGTCCCCGGTGCTGGTTTGTTATATGCTTGATTGTCAGCGAGTTGTTTGCTTTGGTGCGTGTCCATCGTCCGTTTTTCTGCCTGGTGTCCACGGTGCTGCTTGTTATGTGGTTGATTGTCAGTCGGTTGTTAGCCTTGGTGCGTGTCCGTCAGCCCTTTTCCTGCCCGATGGCCACACCTGTAGGATGGTATTATAAGTTGTGTGTCTTCTTTAGCTGTTCTACTTCACTTTTTCTGAGTGACAAGATTCTGGCTATTCTTGCTGCGCTCATATGATGCCTTGAGAGTATTATAGTTGCCAGTCTTCTGTTTTGGTCGGGAGTTAACTCATATATGCCTTTCCCATATTTTTTTTGACTCAGCTCTTCTGCGATTGCTTTGACTTCTCTGTCGTCATAGTGAAAAGTCTGTTGTGAAATGAGTTCAAAATCAAATTTATGATCTTCTTGCCAGCTTATATATTTGATAAACATATCCAGTGAATTGTTGAAGATTGATTCTACTGTCCTGAAGCTTATAAAGCTGAAAGGAATGACCATTCCATTGTGGTCAATCAGGTACTTACAGTTTTTCAATTTGCATTTTGTATGTAGCAGTACTCTTGTTTGTCTTACGCTGAGAGATGAAATTTTGTATGTATGGCCATCAGAATGCCGGGAAGTATCATAAAAATAGCATAATATGCTGGACCAATTGTAGTTGCTTGCTGATAATGTAATTCTTGCTGCTAAAGGATTTCTTAGTACATAAGCGATGCATTGTCTGAGGTACGGTATGTCGGAAATTTCTTTTATCAGGGAGTTTTCCCTTTTGAAGGTTTGGTGTATGTCATATTTGTTGGCCAGATATTTTGAGTATGCCTGTTTGTACAGGAATGAGAAGTTTTTGGCTTCGTCATATTCTTCTGCACTTATTACAAAATGGGAATGGTTGTTCATGTGGCAATACGCCAGAATTTTTATTCTGGTCTTATACTGACAGATGGCGCTGTAGTTTATTGCCGTTTGAAAGTCGTCATTGTCAAGGTGCAGCTCAATGCTGTTGTACCCCTTAGTGCAAATGTGATAAAAATGTATTTTTTGCATGGCTTTTTGTTGACAAAGTAGATTGTAATTATCCGTTTTATGAAAAAGAAAGCGGATAATTTGTAAAAACGGTGTTTCAATGCAGTTGAAGGGTGTTTTTTCTTGCTGATGTCAACAAATTTCGCGACAATTTGGGTGAATTCAGGTGAAGTGTGGCCATCGGACAAGAAATGAACCGATGTCCACGGTGCTGTTTGATTCTATGATTGATTATCAGTTAGTTATGTTTTGCTGGCGTTCCCATCGGACTAAAAATGGGCCGATGGCCACATTGGGACCTTGCCTCCAATGGTCATAATCTTTGGCAAAGCCAAAAGCCACAGAATAAGATAGATATAGATAAAAGAATGAGGGTGACTAAAAAGTCGGAATAACTCTCTGGGAATTGAATATTTGGAAACAAGGTCGATGTTGATCTGAGGTTGACCTCACCGAAAAATAAGAAAACGGGGCTTGAATAATACTTTTTATTCAGCCCCGCTTTGAGTCACTTTCTTGATCGTCAGACGCGCTCAGCCCATATCGGACTTGTCCAGAGCCATTGCTGGTCTTTCTGGCGGACGCGGACATAATAATAGTCCGTGTCAAGCTCGGGGCTGTCATCCTCCATATAGTGTTCTACGGTATAGCAGCTTTCCGGCATAGCCCTGTTGAACAGGATGGCCTCGCTTAGCCATCCGCGCATAAAATGTGTGCGTGAACCCTCAAGAAGCTCACCGAGGCTGTGCCCGAATGTCTTTCCGTTGAAATCGGCGGTGATTGTTCCGTCCAGAGGCATTTCAACCTCAAGAATGACTGCCTGGGTGGCAGGCGTGGTCGTATTTGGGTTCTTGGATGTATAAAGTGCAAGCTCGGCTGAATTTTCGGATACCGATACTATTTTCTGGACGTGTGTATGGAATTCCGCCTCTCCTTCCTGAGGTGAAGTGAAAGCCGCTCCTCTGAAGCATGGGGTTACATTGACTATGCGTCCCTTGTCGATTGAGACGGCCCCGTTCCACGGGATATATTTCTCCTCTCTGTTCCATCCGAATTCAATTTTCACTTTGCAGCGGACTGTGTCTCCGGACGGCATTACCGGGATATGCGGTCCGTTGAGACGGGCTATGAGCCTGCCGTTTTTTATGACATCGACATAGTCTATGCAGCTTTCTCCGGTGACATTGAGATATATCTTTCGTCTGTTCCCTCTTATTGCATCTCCCATAAACGCGTCGTTGATACGGAAATCCACGGCAATCCTGTCTCCTGTGGCGCAGCAGGTATGGCGTGAGCGCAGTCCTTCCCAGATGTTATCCCTTGTAAGGGAAGGGGAAAGCACTCCGACACGTCCGTCCCCATAGCTTCCGGGATATCCTGAATGCTGGTCCGTGGAGCCTATGAGGCCGAATTTGTGCCCTTTTGACAGACCGTATTGGATGGTTCCCTCCCACTGGCGCGGACCCATATCGTGAAGATAGGGATAATCTCCCATGTCATTTTCTGCAAGACCGTGACGTGAATACATTTCCACGAACGGAGTCTGGTCTCCTTCTGTGAAATAATCCCAGTTGTAGCCTCTGTATCCTGTCTGGTAACCCATGTGATGAGGGGTGACAAAGACTTTCTGACCTTTGAACTTCTCTTTCCAGTTGTCTATTGAAGAGCAGCCGGTCAGAGGGGCGTCAAGGTCGTGATGCAGTGCTACGTGGTCGCCGTTTTTCATACTGTGGGCCTCGTATCCTATGAATGTGAGGAATCTTCCTTCTTCGTTGTACGCCCTGGTCATTTCACGGTATTTTTCATAGCCTCCTTTGCGCAACCTTCTGAATGCGTCCGTGTGATAACCGATTACCCATTCCAGTCTTGGATCATTTTTCCCGGGGATATCGGGCCACATCGCATGCGGTGTCACGCTGACGAAATCAAGCTGGCCTTTTGCCGCTTCAAATGCGTCTTTCATATCGCCGTGGCCGTATGTTATGTTGCAGTGGTTGTGGAGGTCTCCCCAGTATATTTTATATCCGTTTGCCGAAGGCATTTTTTTCTTTGCCTCCCTGCTTCCGGGTACGCATCCGTTAAGTATGCTTCCTGCTGATGCAAGACCGAGCAGCGACCAGCCTGAAGCTTCTATGAATTTTCTTCTGTCCATTGTAGTTGCGGTTAGTGTTCTGTTCTGAATTGTTATTTCTTCCGTCCTGTATATCTTGCGTCGCCTTTGAAAAGGACCTGCTCCATTTCATCGGGGTCATTGTCCTTGTACTGTTCCTGCGTTTTGCGGAGAATCTCTGCAAGTTCCTGACGGACTGATGAATATTCCTGGCGGTCAAAGACATTTGTCATTTCTTTGGGATCGTTTTTCATATCATACATTTCCCAGGCGTCAATGTCATTGTAGAAATGTATGAGTTTCCAGTCCTTTGTCCTTATTCCATAATGGCGTTTTACCGAATGTTCCGCAGGATATTCGTAATAATGGTAATAGACGGCTTCCCTCCAGTCGTCAGGGATACGTCCATTGCCGGAAAGTATTCCTTTGAGTGATTTTCCCTGGATGTCTTCAGGAACCGGTATTCCTGCGAAATCAAGGAAAGTAGGAGCGAAGTCTATATTCATGCATAATGCCTCTGAAGTGCTTCCTGCCTTGACGGCTTGTGGATAACGTATGACAAGAGGCATACGCTGGCATTCCTCGTACATGAACCTTTTGTCGAACCATCCGTGCTCCCCGAGGAAAAATCCCTGGTCTGAAGTATATACTATGATTGTATTGTCCAGTTCCCCGGTGTCTTCAAGATAATCCATGATTTTGCCGATGCTCTCGTCCACAGCCATTACAGTGGCAAGATAATCTCTCATATACTGCTGGTATTTCCACCGGACAAGGTCCTTGCCCTTGAGAGTCCCGCTGCGGTATTCTTTTATTCTTTGCGCATAGACTGAATCCCATTTCTCCTGTACTTCCTCAGGCATACGGAAATACACCTGGGCCAGACGGTTGTCCGGATCCGCGAGCATCTCCTCCCGCGTCATAAGCTTCAGGTCCCAGTCTTCCGTGAATGTCGACTCCAGGTTCATATCCTGTTCCGAAGCGGCAGGGCAGCGGCTGCTGTAGTCGTCAAACAGGTTCTCCGGCTCAGGGAATACCGTGTCGTTGAATATGCCGAGATGTCTTGGAGACGGCATCCAGTTGCGGTGCGGTGCCTTGTGATGGAACATCATACAGAAAGGTCTGTCTTTGTCCCTGTTTTTGAGATAGTTGATAGCCTTGTCCGTAATCACGTCGGAAACATATCCTTCCTCTATGATTTCTTTGCCGTTTTCTTTGAACTCCGGAGAATAGTAGTTGCCCTGTTCTCCCTGTCCGGAAAGTATGCTCCACCAGTCGAATCCCTGCGGATCTGAAATGAGATGCCATTTGCCGATCATAGCGGTCTGGTACCCGGCCTCCTGCAGGAGCTTCGGAAAAGTCTGCTGGTCACCGTCAAATATGCAGGCATTGTCGGTAAATCCGTTTATATGGCTGAATTTTCCGGTCATAATGCACGCTCTCGACGGCCCTGAAAGGGCGTTGGTCGCATAGCAGTTGTCGAACCTGATGCCCTCTTCTGCGATTCTGTCCATATTCGGGGTATGCAGAAGACCGCCTCCATAGCAGGACATTGCCTGTGTGGTGTGGTCGTCTGTCATAATGAACAGGATGTTCGGTTTCCGTGATTCTTTCTTGTTTTCGTGGCAGCCGCATAATGCCGCGGCTGCCATAGAAAGAGCAAATGCCTTGTCCAGATTTCTCATTGTGGTATGATTTTATAGATTGTATCCAAGATTTTTCTTCTTCCCGTCGATTCTGACCTGTATCTTCAGACCTTTTTCGTTGAAGGAGCCGTTTATGAATTTTGCCTCCAGCGAAGGGGTCTTTCCTGCTTCTTTCTTCGGATATATGACCGTGATGAATCTTGCCGGTGTCCCGTCTTCTTTTCTGATATTGAAACTGACGTTCATCCTCTGCTCCTTTTTCATATAGTCAGTTGATCTCCAGCCTTTTTCCTTGCGCATAGTCATTCCTTCCGGACCGAAGCATCGCAGAAAGAAATTGCTTCCGTTGCTGAAATCAGTGTAGAAGGTCATGTCTTCTCTGCTGTTGGGAACATTTCCTCTCGGCATCTGGTAATGCAGATTTACCCATCCTTCCATACTGCCTGTCGCTTCGTCGACAATGACGAAATATTTCTGGTCAACGAAAAATATGGTTCTCCTGTGTCTGAGATTCTTATAGCTCTGGTTTTCAGTCACGAGAATCTGCACATCTCCTTCAGGCTGCCACAGAAGAGTCTTTGATTCTGTGTTGTCAAAATTCTTTTCGTTGACAGTCAGCGTGTTGTGATGGGCGGATGCTCTGAACCAGTTTCTCCATTCCATTACCTCCTTGTCGCCTGCATATACGTATGAACCGGAGTCAGGGAACAGATTGGTGCCGTTGTACCACATTTCGAATGTTCCGTTGTCCGGCTGGCAGTGCCACTCGCCTTTTGGACCGGCTTTCACCGTCATCTGCAGGGCGTCCTGTCCCCAACCGTTGCGGAATACGAAAAATCCTGATGTGAGGAATCCTTTTGACAGCCAGTCAGGCATAGTCCCTTCCTTGCCTTCTGTCGCGAAATATCTTATGAACTTGTTTTCAGGGAAAAGCGCGCTCCACTTTTTCAGATGTGACAGGACTTCTTTTCTGCCCGTTATCTTCGCGTCGCTGAAACAAGGGTTTGTATAGTCCGGAAAACAGATGTTGAGATAGAACATTATCATATCTTCGACAGTGTCCGTATAGATCTCCGGAAATTCGTTGCGGAAACCGTTGAGGTCGGCGATAAGAAGCGATTTCATAAAAATCTCTATGCAGGCAAGGTGGTAATGCGGATCGAGTTCGAATTGTCCGCCGTCATCATAAACCTGTATATGGATTTCCCTGTTGAGGATGTCAACTCCGCTTTTCCTCCATTTTCCTGCTTCCTTGAATTCAGGGAAGAAAGATCCGGCATAAAGCATTCTCTGGGCCTCGAACAGCAGATGGTTGCCCTGTTTTGAATAATTGTTGATGATATGTGTTGCGTGCCTGTAGTAGTTGACTATGAATTCCGTAAGAAATTCCGGCGTAAATGCCGGGGAGTCTATGAAAAGCTGGAACTGGAATGTCTGGTCCTGAAGCCTGTGGCTGACTTCAAGTGGTCTCCAGGCGAAACGCGCGTTTTCAGCATCGGCTTTCAGCACTGAATCGGATGTCAGCTCGTATTCTTGCTTGTCTATCTTTACAAAAGGATTTTTCCTTATCCAGTCCATATATTGCCTGGCCCATTCCTCGGCATATTTTTCGTCGCCGCTCACACGGTAGGCATATCCCATTGGAGTAAACCATTTGTGACGGTGGAGCTGCCAGCGCAATTCGTTGTCTTTTATCGGCCAGTACCTCCAGTCTATGTCCTCTCCGTAGTTGAATGAAGGCTGATATCCCTTGTGTACAAAGAAAGTATGCTGAAGGGCGTCGTCCGCCCATTTCTGCTGCTGTCCGGTGATTTTTATTCTGCTGATGTCGCGGATTTCAGGAGTGGTTATTCCTGTCCTGTGCCTGTAGTAGTCGAGCAGTGCGTATGCGGCCTGCAGGTCTTCTCCTTCGTTGTGTAGGGCCCTGACGTTTTCCAGACCGGGATAATCCAGGTCCAGAAGTTCGAATGCCTCAGGCCTCAATGTCTGTGCGCCCGCTATGACAATGCCTGCGGCAAACAATGCCGCTGTTATGATCATACGTTTCATCTTGTCGTTCTTATGTGGTTGCCGATGTCTTTTAAAGCTCTTTGTATGAAATGCCCTTCAGGTTCATATATCTTTTCAGGCCTTCAAGATAATAATAATCTGCGTAATTGAGAGGTGCGTCTATCTCCGAGCCGTGAGGAAGCGAGCCTGTGGAGTGCATAAGTATGAACCCTTCGTTGTTTCCGGCCTGCGCGAGATAATCCGGACCGGACAGGTTCTTGAGGACCTTTTCCGCATAGTCAAAATATTTCTGACCGTCTTTGCAGTATGTGCTCAGCTCGAGAAGCGCGCTTGCGGTAACTGCGGCGGCTGATGCGTCACGCGGTGTTCCTGCGCCTTCCGGAGCGTCATAGTCCCAGTACGGGATGGAGTCTTCCGTCCTGACCTTGTCCATAATCATATCCGCTATGCTTCTTGCGAAATCAAGATAGGTAGCGTCTTTTGTCTCCCTGTAGCACAAAGTATAGCCGTATAGTCCCCAGGCCTGTCCTCTTGCCCATGCGGAATCATCGTTCCTTCCCTGGAAAGTCTGCTTTTTCTCTATGCTTCCGTCAGGATTGTAGCTTACAACGTGCCAGCTTGTGCGGTCAGGGCGGAAATGGTTCGCCATAGTCGTGTTGGCATGCGTGACGGCGATGTCACGGTATCTGGAATCCCCTGTTAGCTTTGATGCGTTGAAGAGAAGTTCAAGATTCATCATATTGTCTATTATGACAGGGAAATTCCAGGTGCCGAAATCCCAGGAACGTATACATTTTATATTATTGTCGAATCTGCCGCACAGATTGTCTGCAGTCTCCACAAGCACGGCTTTGATAGTATCGTTCGGGGAAAGCCTCAGGGCATTGCCGTAGCTGCATTCCATCATAAAGCCGAGGTCATGGGTTTCAGTATATCTGCGCACAGGATTCAGAAGGTTGGTGTATTTCTGTGCGGATTCCATCATCCTTTCGTCCCCTGTCAGCGCGTAACCACGCCACACG
>VSOK01000071.1 GCA_009774765.1 Bacteroidales bacterium | reverse complement strand
TTCATCTAATTTCTATATGTCGCAGGATATTAACAAGATACAACGATTTTACCAACCACTTTTGGCAATTATACCCACAAAGGTACAATTCTCCAGATTTTTTCACCTAATAATCATCAATTTTTTTACAGTGCAGTGACCAATAAAAAAACGCTGTTACGATTATGTAACAGCGTTTCCTGATTGTGGAGATAGTCGGAGTCGAACCGACGACCCTCTGCTTGCAAAGCAGATGCTCTAGCCAACTGAGCTATACCCCCGATTGCGGATGCAAATATAAGCAACTTTTTGCAATCCGCAAATTTTTCTTTAAAACCTTATACCGATTCCGGCATAAAACTGTCCGCGGTTGACGCTTCCGGCCTTTGCCGCATCACCTTTCAGCTTGTTTACAACTCCATAGTCGTATCCAACCTTCACGTCAAGAAATCCAAGGGCTTCTACACCCACACCTCCTCCAAGAAGAAGATCAAATCTTGAATAACGGCTTTCCTGGTCGGCAGGATTAATGGAATTCTGTGCATCGTCATCCAGGTTTGTCCTGACTTTTCCGGTATAATAATTATACGTCAACTTGCCGTCAATATCTTTTCCGAGCAATGATCCGGAAACATTATACTTCTGACGGGCAAGAAGTCCCACATCAAACGTAGGTCCGGCAAAGACATAGATCTTCAACATATCAGGAAGTACATCGAACCCGTATTTCAAATGAACAGGGACATTGAGATGGTGGTCCTCATAGTAGCTTGTCACCTTGAGATTCCCGATTTCCTTAGTTGATTTGTCTGTCTTGTCCACAAGGTAGGAATAATAGAGTCCCGGCTGGATAGAAAGACCTGCCACAAGATGGATATCCTGGTCCACACCGACATAAAAACCGTTGGTTGTCAGCTTGGACTTTTCACTGTTCATCTTGATACTGTTCACGGAATTCATATAACCGGCGTGAATTCCAGTCTGTGCCCACGCAGCCGTGCCGGCAAACACAGCTGCCGCAACCACTGCAATTAACTTTAAACAATTTCTTTTCATAACACAAAATTTTAACAAAATATTAAAACTAACTACAGTTGCGGCAAGTAGACATATTCCGCGCCAGAAAACTCATTCAGAAGATAATCTTTTATATATTTTTCCGTATCATCAGATATAACGGAGTCTTTTTCTTTCGGATATCCATTGAAAACCAACATTTTAAGAGAAATACCACGAGATTTCACCGCTTCAAGGCTCAACAATGTATGATTGATGCTTCCAAGCCTGCCTGAAGTCACGAGAATCAGAGGATAGTTCATCTCACTGACATAGTCTATTGTCAGCATATCCCTTGTCAGAGGCACCATAAGCCCTCCGGCACCCTCAAGAAGAACCGCATCATAATTCTCCGACAAAGTTTCCGTCGCAGTCCTTATCTTATGGAAATCAATATCTCTTCCGTCTATTTCCGATGCAAGATGCGGAGAACACGGATAAGTGAAAATCTCCGGCATAGTAAGTCCTGACCTGTCTTCTTCAAGCAGTCCGCATCCCATAATCCTCCGGTGGAGTTCAATATCCTCCGACACCCCTTCATTCCCTGTCTGTATAAGTTTCTGGGTAATGGTCCTTATTCCTTCCCTGTTCCATTGCGCCGCGATATAGCCGGTAGCATAGCTTTTGCCGACATTCGTGTCGATACCGCTCACAAAAAACACATTATCTTTCATATTGCAACTATTGTTTAAATGACTTTTTAACCGCTACAATCCATACCGGATTATACGTCAACCTTACCCCTCCGGCACAGCAGTCCGAAGAAAGCCCTGCAGAAAAATTTTCCCTGTAACGCCTGTCAAATGACTCCAGCCTTCCCTTTGTCCAGACTCCGCCTCCTGTAGCTGTCACCCCTGTCTCCTTAAGGTGCCTGAGAACTGCAACCGGATGTTCAAACGTCAGTTCGACAGTTTTTTCGGACATAGATACAATGTCGAACTCTTCAGAAAGCATAGACTCCAGCATATTTGAGGAAATATAGTCCAATCCTGCATTTTCCAAATATGCTATTTCTTTCAGATTCTGTTCCCCGTATGTACTCAGAGCAAGCACTCCACCTTCACAAAGGGCATTGGAGCACTTTACGAAAAAAGTCGGCAGGTCATTGAACCATTGTATGGCTGATGAAGAAACTATAAGGTCAAGATGCTCCGGAAAGGATATCTCCTCCGCATCTCCGGCAACAAAACGTACTCTTTCATCCAGTATATCAGCCATATACGATTCGGCAGCAGGACAAAGATCATTTACGTACATGACTTCCGGAGCATATCTGTCCAGAAATTTCCGCGTAAGAAGTCCACTGCCGCTTCCGACTTCCAGCACTCTGGACCAGCCAGCTTCAGGAAGCATCCCGACAAGGGATTCCGCCACATAATCCTGTACGGAAGCATTGTCAGAATAAGTCGGCAAAGCTTTAGTGAACCGTCTTTCAACAAGCCTCTTATCCATTACACTACATTTGATTTATTGACCTCCTTTCCCAAAAGAAGCTGCTGAAATATTCCGCTGCTGTAATGTGCGGCATCCGCAATAACTACAGGTACACCGGTTTCCTTCCAGGCGTTCACCTGATTGGCGACAGGAAAAATCAGGTCGGCATCACCGGCCACCGCCTTTTCCCACAGTCCGGGACATACTTTCATACCGTCACCATATATTCTCACAAATGATTCAATTGCAGCCAATTCCTCTTTCAGATCGACTATATTCCTCTGAGGAAGATGAGACATAAAATGTTCAAGTTCACGTCCGCACATCCTTCTTCTGAACTTATGCAGTACAGGCACGGACATACCGTCAAGAGTCCCGCGGAAAACGGCCTCAGGAATCCCCTTGGTATCATCTATAGGGAACGGTGTCCCCCCGATTGCAGTACAAGGCTTCCAGTCCGTATCAAATTTCCCTATAATATATGAATATGCCCATACTCCCATTGACCAGGCCAAAGGGACCACATTATCATATCCGTCCAATAAGGAAACATCAAAATCCAGATCACGATAATCATAGCACAGCATAAAATCATATCCGTGCTTTATCTCATATCCGGCAAAAAGTTCCGGACTCGTCCCCCATCCTCCAAAAAGCAGGAAAACGGACGTATTGTTGTCTTTCTTAATAAATACCTGTTTCATTCTATATAAGTCCGCACAAATCTTTTACCTCGTCCATAGTAATAGCGGCTGTCATCGAGACACGCAGCCTTGAAGTCCCTTCCGGCACTGTCGGAGGACGTACAGGAAGAAGATAGAATCCTGCCTGTTGCATTTCTGAGGCTTTCCTCACAGCCTCACTGCTGTCACCAGCCATCACGGGCACGATATGGCTTTCCGAAGGATGCTCCAATCCCCTTATGCGCAATGATTCACGAAGAAACGAAGAAATCCCTGCAAGGTGACGCCTCCTTTCCTCCAATTTGCACAGTCTGTCAACGACAAACTCAGTCCAGAGAACATTTATAGGAGGCAATGCAGTAGTGAAAATCAACGTTCTCATCCTGTTGACAAGAAAACGTCTTATTTCATCTGAGCATATCAGATACGCGCCTATAGATGCCAGAGCCTTCCCGAAAGTTCCGCACAAAAAATCCACATCACGGACGCATCCCTGCTCCTGTGCAACTCCCAGTCCGGTCTCCCCTCTTACTCCGACAGCGTGAGCTTCATCCACATACAACATCACATTGCCGTATTTCTTTTTGAGAGACACAAGTCTGCGAAGATCAGTCACATCACCGTCCATACTGTATATGCTCTCAACCACGATTATTACCGTCTCATAGTCAGAATGATTCATCTCAAGGAGATGTTCAAGCTGACAGATGTCCTGATGCCGGAAACGTACCGTCTTGGCCGCACTCAGACGTATACCGTCTATTATGCTCGCATGGACAAGCTTGTCCGCAAGAACAAGAGTGTGTGAATCAGCAACAGCCGGCAAAATGCCTGTATTCAGATGATAACCGCTGGTAAACGTCAATGCCGCCTCCGCACAAAACAAAGCAGCAAGCTTTTCCTCCAGTCTGCCGTTGACTGAGAAATTGCCCGTCAGCAGACGTGACGATGAAGATGACAGCAATTGATCCCGACGATCCGCCGAAGAAAGAAATTCCTCCATCATTCCGCTGTCCGAAGCTATTCCAAGATAGTCATTGGATGACAGATTGAGCATTTTCCTTCCGTCGGAAATCACATATCTGCCATCGTGGACAATTTCAGGCAGTTTCCTCAAATTGCCTGATACGGCCAAATCTTTCAGTATTACCGAGAAATCCATATCATTACATTTCAGATACAATCTTGACCAATGCCGTCGTCAGCCTGGTAAGATCATCCTTTTCAATTATAAAAGGAGGCATTATATAGACCAGACGTCCGAACGGACGTACCCATACACCTTCCTCGATGAACCTGCGCTGCATCCATTCCATATTTACAGGCTCCCTGGTCTCAATAACTCCTATCGCGCCCAGAACGCGTACATCAGCGACCTGAGGCAATTCCCGAGCAGGTGCAAGCTCCTCATTCAACTGTATTTCTATACGCCTGACATTATCTTTCCAACCGCTGTCCAGAAGGAGTTCTACAGAAGCCTTGGCCACAGCGCAGGCAAGCGGGTTGCCCATAAAGGTAGGACCGTGCATAAACGCATTCGGATAGTTGTCAGAAATCGTATCAGCGACGTCATCTGTGGCCAGCACGGCAGACAAGGTCATATAACCTCCTGTAAGTGATTTTCCGATGCACATTATATCAGGAACAACCCCGGTGTGCTCCCAGGCGAACAGTTTTCCTGTCCTTCCGAACCCTGTGGCTATTTCGTCAAAAATAAGCAATATGCCGTTCTCCCTGCACAGTTCCGCCGCTTTCCTGACATATTCAGGATGATAGAACCACATTCCTCCAGCCCCCTGGACAACAGGTTCAAGAATCATTGCGGCTATATTGTCTGAATTCTTGGCTATCAGATCTTTCAAAGGTAGAATATCACTCTCGCACCATTCTCCTCCAAAACGGCTCTTTGGCTGAGGGACAAAGAATCTCACCGGCAATGAACAGCCGAATATACTGTGCATACCGGTAACAGGATCACATACAGACATCGCATTCCATGTGTCCCCGTGATATCCAGACCTTATCGTAACGAAATTCGTTCTCTCCGGAGCTCCTTTGGCATAATGATATTGTACTGCCATCTTCATTGCCACTTCCACGGCCACGGATCCGCTGTCCGCATAGAATATATGGTCAAGGCTTTCCGGAAGTATCTCCAGAAGAATCTTGCCGAGTTCTATAGCCGGATCGTGTGTCAGCCCTCCGAACATTATATGGGACATTCTTTTCAGCTGCATCTCCACGGCATTGTTCAGAACAGGATGGTTATATCCGTGCAGAGCACACCACCAGGAGGACATTCCCTCTATAAGTTCGGTACCGTCAGCCAGAGTTATACGGCAGCCGGAAGCCTCCCGGACCTTATATGCAGGCAAAGGATTTGTCGTGGATGTATACGGATGCCAGAGATGTTCCCTGTCAAAGCTGTCAGTCATAAGATCAAAATTCATATCCGGCCTCTTTGATACGTTTGACATTTGCAGAAATATCCGCTCCTTCAGTAGTCAGCATATCTCCGATAATAGCAGCATTGATACCTATCCTGTAAGCCTTTACCATAGTCTCACCGGAAAAGCGTGCCAGCCCTCCGGCGAACCGCAGATAAGCCTTTGGGAGAATAAGTCTGAACATCGCCACAGTCTTCAGCACCTCTGAATCGCTTATAAGCGGCTGGTCTTCAAGAGGAGTTCCTTTTATCGGACTTAAAACATTCACAGGGACAGACGACACACCTGTATCCTTCAGCTTGAATGCAAGCTCAATACGCTGTTCCATTGTTTCGCCCATACCGATGATACCTCCGCTGCATACATCCATACCGGCTTCAACGGCAGCCCTTAAAGTATTCAGTTTGTTTTCCTGAGTATGGGTCGTACAAAGGGAACCGAAATATGAAGGAGCAGTCTCAAGATTGCAGTGGTATCTTGTGACTCCCGCCTCAAGCAGTCTCTCCAACTGCTGTCTTGAGAGCAGTCCTGATGACATACAAAGAGAAATGCTGCATCTGGAATGGATTTCCTTTGCCGTCCTGCACAGCGAATCTACTTCCTCGTCATTGAGACGCCTGCCGCTGGTTACAAATGAAAAACGTCCGATTCCACGTTCAGCACACATCAAGGCAGCTTTTACCATCGGTCCGGAATCCCTTAAAGGATATTCTTCCGCACCTGTATTATAATGTGCCGACTGTGCGCACCATTTGCAGTCCTCCGGACATTTTCCGGATTTTGCATTTATTATGGAACAGGAATCGAATTTAGACGGCACGCAAGCACGTGTCACCTTCTCCGCCGCTATAAAAATGTCATCTTCACGGCATTTTTCCATAATCATCTTCGCTTCATCAGGGGAAATGCCCTCCCCGGAAGCAATTATTCTTTCTATTATACTATCCAGCATATAATTACACAAAAAAAGGACGGCCTGTGCACAGACCATCCTCAATAATATTATATATCAATACATCCAGCCATTACAAATGACGGGATACCAACTATTTCTGCAACATTCTGAAAAGATCCGGACCAAATGTCCTCCATTCTCACTGGAGGGGATGCAAAACCATTCCGCTCCATTTCTGAATCACCGGACAGAAAATATCCGAAAGGAGACACAACCGCCGTAAGTGACACAGACTTGCTTTTTTTCAGCGAAGCATCAGCAATTCCGGCAGAAATATGACCTATCGTAACGTGCTTTCCTATACTGCAGAATGTAGAATATGCCTTCCTGCCCCACCTGCGGAACCGGATCATCCTGCATTTATATCTGAATACACGTCTCATCCTTATCTGTCAAAACAGTTGCAAAGATATTATATTTCTTGATTCTATTGCTATCTATTCTGCCCTTTAATATACTCTGTCCAGCATCTCCTGATATCATCACGTATGATATAACAAGCTGGCCCACGCACATTTCCGTGGTCAAACCCTTCAATTTCAAACAATTCTGCAGGATGTCCGAAATGTCTCAATATGGAATACAGATGTGCATTCTCCTCATATCTTGCAAGCATCTCCTTATCTCTGTCACCTGTAATGAGAACAACAGGAGCACCTTCCCTGCGGACATTATTGGAAGGAGCGAAAGAATCTATCACGGGTAGATCAACATTGACACCCCTTTCTTTCCTGATCGTATAATGTGTCGTAGTCTGTCCGCTGATCGGATAAGCCTTTACAATCCTGTCTGCATCCTGTCCATATTCATCCATATATTCTTTTGCCAGAGCAACCATCAATGTAAGATATCCTCCTGCAGAATGCCCCGACACATAAATCTGGTCAGGAGTTCCTCCATATTCAGATATATGATCAAATGTCCAGGCTACAGCCTGAGCGGCATCTTCAATATAATCCGGACATTTTCCTTTAGGGAACAACCTGTAGTTCACAGAGACTACAGCAAATCCGCAGTTGCGCAATTCATCTGGAAGATCCTTGTTTCCTGCTTCAAGACCGCCACCGTGAAACCACACCAAAGTTGCAAAATTCTTCACACCTGCAGGATAATATATATCAAGTTTACATCTCTCCAACTTGTATTCATCCGTCTCAGAATCATCAACATAAGAAACATCCTTGATCAGATTATAACCGTCATCCACAAATTTCGCTTTATTACGCTCCGCAGAAAACGTCTCACCGGAGCACAATAACACAAGAGAAGCCCAAAAGCACTTCAATAAAAGACAAAATTTCATAATTTTTTTGTTTCAAATATACTAAATTTTCTCTTCCTTCCATCCCTTATCCCATTCCTGGTGTCCCTGTTCCGCCGGCCCATTATTGGGAACCGGGAGCACCGGACATCCCGGAGGCGTCTGTTGCGGTCCTGGCGTGCCCTTCCTTGGCATCATTGCCGTCCCCAGCACGGTGTAGGCTCCAGTAGGCGGCGGGCCGTCCCCGGTGCCGGTACTCTGCCGGTAGGCGTCAGTGGTGTGCATAAAAAAAGATTCCCCGGCCGAGTGTTTCGACCGGGGAACCCGAAGAGAACGGCAGCTACCTACTCTCCCACCTGGTGG
>VSOK01000070.1 GCA_009774765.1 Bacteroidales bacterium | reverse complement strand
GTATACGACGGAGATAAGAAAAGATATGCCATGCTCTCGGGACACGGCTTCCGAATTCTGGCGGAAGCTATGGAGGCCGACCTGCCGTACAAAATAACCTGCCCGGCAATGCTGATATGCGGAGAAAAGGACCGTGCCGGTTCGTGCATAAGATACACCAAAGCTTGGCATAAGGACACAGGATTCAGGACGGAGTGGATAAAGGACGCGGGGCACAATTCGAATGCTGACCAGCCGGAAACAGTCAACCGTCTGATCGAAGACTTCATAGGTCAAGTTTCCTGTCCATTCCAAGTTCTTCTATAAATCCGGTATCGTGACTGACCACGATCAAGGTACCCTTATATCCGTTCAGGATGGCCGTCAGAATATCGATGTTCGCAATGTCGATATTGTTTGTCGGCTCATCCGCAATGATGACATCTGGTGCGCTTTGGCTGACCATAAGGCAGCAAAGAGCCAGCCTCATCCTTTCACCTCCGCTCAGGCAGACACATTTCTTGTCCCATACATCCCTCGGAAACAGGAAACGGTCCAGACATATTTTCAATTCGTGCTCCGGCATAATCGGATTGAAACCTGTTATCTGCTCCAATACGGTACTGTCGTCACGTATCAATGAATACTCCTGGTCCAGATATACATAACGCAGATTGTCGGCAATATGGACAGTTCCTTCCGACGGTTCCAGCATACCTGTCATCAATTTGAGCAAAGTGCTCTTTCCGCTTCCGTTATTGCCCGTCAACCATATCCGTTCTCCACTGTAGACCGTAAGGCTCAGATTCTCCTGCCACAATTTACGGTTTTCACCATAAGTGAAATTTATCTGCCTGGCATCTATGAGCCTTTTGCCGTTATGGAGTCCAGATGCGCCGAAATCGATTTTCATAGTATCGGTATCGGCAATTGACGACCTTATATCACTGATTTCATCGCGCATCGCCTGCAACTTCTCCTGCTGGACCCTGTTGAGCCTGGATGTCGAATTCTCCGCCCTGTCCTGCAGGTTCCCCATCACTATACGCGCGATACCTTTTTTCTCGTTCCGTTTCTCCCCACGCACACTGTGTTTCTGCTGACGCTCCATCGCGTCACGCGCCTCTTTCCTGGCCTTCTTCAACTCCTTCTGACGGTTTTCCAGCTGCGCCACCTTGGACTGGATTTCCGCATCCTTCTGTGCCTTATATGAATCATAATTCATAGGATAGAACCTGACCCCGTCCGCGGACATCTCGTAAAGAGCCGACATCATATTCAGCATGGCCCTGTCGTGACTGACCACCACCAGCGTTTCGGAAGACCGTCCGATATAGTCATAAAGCATTTTTCTTCCGGCCAGGTCCAGATGATTGGTCGGCTCGTCCATCAGGACAATTTCCGGGTGATGAAGTCTGATTCCGGAAAGAAAGACCTTCGTCTTCTCCCCTCCGCTCAATGTATCCAGCCTGGCATCCAGCGCAATATGACCTATGCCCCATTGTCCGAGAGCCTCCGTAGCCTGTTCCTCAATCCCCCATTTGTCATTGAGACGAGCGAAATTGCTCTCGGACACATCTCCATTCAAGATCGCATGCAGGGCCTGAAGCTCATCAGAAATCCCCAAAGCCTCAGCCACTGTCAGCGAATCGTATTGTCCGAAATGCTGAGGAATAAAATAAGGTTCGCTTTCACAATGGACAAAACCGGATGCCGGCTTCAGCCGAAAAGCCATTATCCGCAAAAGAGTGGATTTTCCGCTACCGTTATGTCCTATGATAGCGCACTTTGTATTTTCTTCTACTGAAAAATCAATTCCTTGAAACAGGATTTCCCTGTCAGGATGAATATAAGAAAGGTCGTGTACCTGCAAACTCATATCAACTGTAATGTCAAAAAGTAAAACCATACGCGGAAGCACATGGATGTCCACTTCCGCCCAATAAAAAATCTTCTGGTTTTATTCTTCTATTACATACGATACGGTTATCTGATTTTTGCGGCTGCAAAGTTAGTCAAAAAAACGATTAAGCCTCGGCATAGTACAAATAAATTTTGTCAGATGCCGAGGCTTAGGTGATTGTCCCACTATCGGAAATCTCCGGAACTCATTATATTTCTGATTACCTCATCAGTAAAAGTATAGGTAAACTGAAAGTAATTGGCCGCTAACTTCTGATGCTGATAATTAAGTACATCGGCCAATCCGTCGCCTGGTTCTATACTGTATCTCCGATTTTCTATTTCAACAGTGGCTCCGTGATATTGGTACGGCGAGCGGAAATCTGTTGCCTGCAGGTCATCAGTTGTTGCATCTGAGCGCAATTCTACGGTATGGTTCGAATTTGCCGGCAGAATAAAATTCGTTTCCGGTCCATCGTATTCTCCGTGCCCGAGCACAATATTCAATTCGTAGGAGGAGTTGTTTACATAAACCCAATCGGAGTCCGCGCGATAATCTGTTTTGCTGCAGCATACGAGAATCAGACCAATCATTACACTGCTTGCTATCATCAGATAATGCATCAGAATACTTTTTCGTTTCATTCTCATATTGATATTATTTTTCCGTCACACGATCAGTCCATAAATTTCTTTCTGGAGCAGCTCAAGGAATTTGGCAGCGTGCGCACCGTCCATCTGGGTATGGTGAAACTGAAACGATACTGTAAGATCCTTTTTGAAAAAACCTTTGCGATATCTGCCCCATATCATAAACGGATTGTTGAATATGCCGCTGTACATTCCTACAGCTCCGTCTATTTCGTATTGCGCCAATGCAGAAGTTCCGATTACCATACTGTCGGTCAAATCGTGGTTTTCACAAGTCTCCGCAACCTGGCGAGTAAGACGCAGATAATCAGCATTGAATACTGCCAAATTCTCAGAAAAAGGAATATCACAACTGCTTACCTCTCCCCTTTTGTCGGCAACTATCGTATTGACCGCAACGCTGTCGTATCTGATAAGTTTGTCTCCGACTGGAAGCATATAGAATTCTTTCACTCCGCTCGCGGCCTTCCCTATGCACCAGCACATCAACATATTGAACTTCAGACCTTTCTTCCTGCTCAAGCGCACAAGACGGGAGACATCAAGTGTCCTGAAAAACGTAACCATAGGCATAGGTGCCTTCATCCACATCTCAAATGCATACGCACGTGTAGTTTCCTGCGGGTCTACTTCTATCATAACCATATAAATTTCCGGCAAAGATATGAAATCCCGCGAAAAGTCACTGAAGCGAAAGAATTACTGAACTATATGTCAACATCAAATTCTTCTGAAATGTCGCTCAAATGATTAAATTCTGTTCTGTCTACAATTCTATCCCTACAAACATTTTCTCATAATTGATTGTCATCTTTTTGACTGACAACACAAAATCAGCACCTAAAGAGCCAAAAAACAACTGACTTCCAATCTTGTTATCAAGGATAACCTCTGTATCATAAAGGGTAATAGGTGTATTCGCGATTTTGAAATGAAATTCCTGTAGAGTAACAGCTTGCGCTTCAGATATACCACCAAAACCACCTCTATGGATGGAATATGCCGTCAAACCTGCCATTTGCTCAGGGAAAGCTTCCGAAAATCTGTCTCCAAGGTCAGACTTTACATTTCCGGTGTCAAATATGATGTCAAACGGTTGTCCGGCACATTCAATTTTTAACCGAGGAATATTTGAAGAGAGATACATATTGGTCTCCCTTGTTGATGTCCTGTTCGGGAAAATAAATTCGCCTACCTCATTGTCAATGATGATTTCTTTGGCATCTCGGATAAAGTGATAGCCAAGAATACCATCAAATGTGAAGACAGAATCTATTTTATTATCTGGTGGAGCAACCATAAAAACAGGATTATGATATATCATTTCTCCTATTTTCAAAGAATCCGTAGTAGCCAGCTTCACAAAGCCAATCTCCATTCCAGCAACAGGTATGGAGTCTGCCACAATCTTCAGTCCTACTTCTTCCGCATATTTTTCCGATACGAAATTACCGAAAGAACAACCTGTATCAAAAATATAATCCTTTGTAATACCATTTATTTCTACCGGTATGTAGATATGCTTCCCTCTGCTGACAGTTGCACTTTTAAATGGGACCACAACATCGCTCCTCGGTCTTTCCAAATGTGGAGCAGGTGTACTGGAAAGGGCTTCCCCGACTCTCTCAATAAAGATGAAGCTATAGATAGATTCAAACGGGACGGCATCTTTGAGAGCATTCACCAAGTCTCCGGCAGCTTCTCCAGCCTGAGAGTACATCCCCATATTCAATAAGTTCATAGCTCTTAGTGCTGCCACACCTATTGATGTTTCAGCACCGAGTTCTTCTTGGTGTGACTGCAAAAGACTGTCCAATGCAATGGCAGCATTTTCCAACCGATTGAACCCTACGCCCAATTGTGCTTCTGCAATGAGATTAAGCATTTTTATAGAGGTTGAGTCCTTTAATTGCGGATATGCTTCTTTCAATTGAAATAAATCACCACCGTTCAATAGCTCTCCCAATTTAGAATCCGCTTGATTCTGAGCGTAACAAAGACTACTCTCAAGCAGTATAAGCATTATGAAGAAAAGCCTTAAAATGTTGGTCGTGACAGAATTTTCAGCACTCATATAAATTTTAGTCAAATTAAATTAGTTTTACTTGATTGCAAATTTTAATGTCAGAGATTTCACGTTGACAAATAAAACTCCATCAATATACAGAGCAATTCGTTTTTTATTTGCCTTTTTACATACAGCATCATATAATAACTACCTTTTCTTATATGTACTGTCAATATTTTGCCCCATACGTCGTTCTGTTTTCTTGTTTTTCGGCGAGGTCAACATCGACCTTATCAGATAAAGTCAAAATTGTCATACATCAGTTCTTTTTGAAGCTGATAGAAATTATTGATTGCATTTATATCATCGGGATATGGTGTTTTTGCCAAATCAACGACCACAACGCCATTTTGCAAATCCTTTAAATTCACAGTCACTAAAGCGGTATCCCATTTACTTGAAATAACATTGTGTTGTTTGAAATTTTGATTTTTTTGGCAATATATGAGAAAAACACATCATCAGGCTTTGTTCTTATCACAGTTCCTTTACAAAACAAAGATTTACCTTTGTAAGCAAAGACATCAAGTTTGAAATCGTCAGTTGATAATTGACAATTTAATTTAACCCTAAGATTAAGTTCCGGAATCATTAAAGACTTAAAATTCCAACTGTATATAAAATTGTTATCGACCAACGAGCCAATAATATCATTCAATGAATTCAATGGAATGTTTTTCACTTCAGACACATTGTGAAGAGCACTCTTTAACAAAGACACATAGTATTTACATCGTTCTGTCTCATTTGCATTGTTATAGAACTCAAAATCAAATGTACAACCAATAGTAAAAGCATTATTTTCTATATCGTAGTTTGGAGCAATGTCTCCAACTCTGACATATATAGAATCAAATGTCCCATCTGTTTCGAATTTGATTTTCTTGATTTGTTCAGACAGGCAATAGCCTATGAAAAATACGCGAAAGTCAAAATGTGAACAATAAATACTGTCACCCACATTTCGATTCATAAACATTTTTATTTTTTTAAGATACATACTCTTAGGGGCTGCGTAGTCGTTGTTGTCCGTTCCATTGTACGGCATATCAAAGATAGAGTAATTTCCCTTGATTGCCAAGCATAAATCTTATATTCCAAATTTTGTAATGCATGCTGAAAAAAGTAACTTTGCAGTAAAATATACTTACGATAGAACAGGAGTGACATGTAAGTTCAAAGGAATTCTCAGAATCGGCTACTTGTCAGGAGATGCTCCTTCCGTAACAAAAGACCTGTCACCCGAAGATGTTGCCCGTGGTTTGGCAATCTATCGCGCTATCAATATCGCCAAGCAAGAGGGTGCGGATGCTGTCATAGCACCGACAATTTCTACAAATGTTGAACAGACAGATAGAAACAATGTCGTTTTCAAATCAACGGTAACAGCCAAAATAGTTAAAATAAAAACCGATAACTGATTATGAAAATATTTTTAAATATGAAATTCATAGTCATATCCTATGCGATATTGACCCTCACAAGTTGCGGCGCGATCAGGACAGCAAGAACTTCGCAACCAGTCGTCCCTAATACGATAAACTTGGCTTTAACGGCAGAGGCCCCTGCAAACAAATATGTAAATCTGAACTACGGAATCCGACTTTATACAAAAGACGGACGTTCAAACACAAAGGTACTGCAAAAATACGATGCCAGCGCGACCTATCTTCCGCAAGTAATCACAAACCCTGAAGTAATGCCTTTTGTATCAGAAAGCGTCAGACGCTATATGCGGACAATGGGGTTCAACCTCGATGCAGACATTTCAACGGACTATATGCTGACAATGGTATTGAAAGAATTCAATGTAAGCTATTTGTCTGGTATCGGATGGTCAGCTACCGTGCAGTTCAATGTCGAGGCGGCAGATAAAAACCGCATATTGGTATATCCGAATGTCCTGGTTGCCGGACGCGCAAACCGTAATGGAAGTGCAAACGATTTTGCCATTGCATCACAGACGCTTAATGAGGCCTACGCCAATGCACTCCGCGATATGGATTGGGACAGGATTGCTTTCTTTCCGAAAAAAGCGTCTTCACCGGAGCTGGAAGCGAACAAACAGGTGGACGGAGAAGGTAACACAGCGTTGGAGTCAACGGTCATACGTTGGTTTGTCGAATCTTCTCCACGCGGAGCCGATGTCTATACACGTATTGTTTCATCTACACCGGATGTAAAAAACACGAACCAGAATTTTGTTGGCTCCACTCCTTATGAGTCCACTGAAACATTTGACATAAAAGGACTGACTTTCAACAATTCAGGCAATGTCCAGATTGAGGTGGTCTGTGAGAAAGCCGGATATATAACACAACGTAGGCGGTTCAATATCCGTCAAGCTATCGAACAGAAAGAAATTTCAACAAAATTCAATCTGATAAAAGAAGAATAATCTTTAGATATGGTGCAATGCCTTGTTCCCGATTATCAGGGAACAAGGCATTTATGATAGATCTTAATCGACATTGAATTCCTCCGAGCGGAAATTGCTGTAGAATCTGCCGGAAACTGCAGTGAATCTGAGGACACAATAATCAGGATCCGTAACGCCCTCCGAATAGTATTGGGTGTCCCCTTCCTGCCAGATCATCCCTTTGCTTTCCGGATCGGTCAGGACTTCCATCGTACCGCGCAGCATGACACCCCGGAAAAAACGGCTGTCACAAAAATAGACACACGCCTTGTCATTACGAAGGTATTGACTGACGCGTATGGAAGACATATTCGTAGTGAAATAAAACACCTTTATGCCTTCCCTTTTTCTCGGCTGAAGCATGGCCTTGACATTGGGATAGCCGTTTTCATCGACAGAAGCGATGAATGCCGTCTTCAACTTGTCGGCCATATTCCCGATTGTCTGTTCCGGATTTCTCATATTATCAATCTGTTATATCAATCTTAAAATTCAAAACAGCTTCTCAATACCTCCTTCTAAAGTAAGTCAATAAAAGCAAAACATATTTTGAGATTTATCAAAGGTAGCAAAAATTTGATAACTTTGTTATCCCGTTAAAAAGATGAAATGATAAACTTCAATGAATACATACACCAGTCCGAGCCTCAAAATATTTAGTGAATTTCTTACGGAACTTGTTGATTGGAGAAAACAATGAGTTGAAAAACAGATATATGCTTGTCAATGCTCCGGATAGTTTATCCACCCCGACAAGTACCCCGACAAGCCGAACCATCCGCGGCAAAAATATATGCTGACAGTCAAGGGTCTTGCCATCAGACAAAACAAATGATACCATTATGAATGCTACCAATATAAGATTGCTGAGCCAACAGCTCGTATCACCGCAGTTCAGGACTGCGTATGAGGTCGTGGAATGGATGGGCGCGATGCAGGCACAGGAATACCGGATGATGAGATGGGCTGTCGGAATGAGGATGAAGTCCCCTTCGATGGAGTCATTGGAAAAGGATTTCAATGAAGGCAGGATCATCCGCTCGCACCTTTTCCGTACGACCTGGCAGCTCGTAGCGGCAGAAGATTTCAGGTGGATGACGGAGCTTTGCGGAGAAAGGAACATCAAGGCCGTGGAGGGCTTCCTGAAGTCCTACGGTAGGACGCTGTCGGAAAAGGAATATCAGAAGGGCAACGAAATCATAGAGGAACTGCTGCAGGACAGGGACGAAATCACGATAGAGGATGCTATCAGAGGATTCGCGGAAAAGGACATCGACACAGACAGACACACCGTATCTATCCATTTGAGGAGGGCGGAATTTGAAGGCCTGATATGCAGCGGGACATTGACTCCCAAGACAAACACTTATGCCTTGACTTCCAGGAAAATCCATACGACAAGTCTGCCGTCAAAGGAAGAGGCCATATCGATGCTTGCCAGAAAATATTTCAGAAGCCACAGTCCGGCCACGCTGGAAGACTTCGTATGGTGGTCCGGCCTGCGTGTAAAGGAAGCACGTGACGGCATCAATGCAATAAAGGACGAATTCGGGACCGTGAATATAGATGGCGCGGAATATTTCATACATCAGGACGCCAGGACAAAAGGAATGCGCGGAAGCGACATCCACCTGTTACCGTCATACGACGAATATCTGATAGCCTACAAAAGCAGGCATATCGCACTTGACCCTGCGTGGAAGCACAAGGCACACGACAACAAAGGCATATTCTGGCCAGTAATCCTGAAAGGCGGGATTGTCTCAGGTAATTGGAATATTACTAAAAAGGGAATAGGATATGACTTGTTTGACGGGAATGACACCATCCAGGAAGAAGAAATCAGATCCGAACAAGACCGCGTGATGAGGTTCTACGACAAAAAATAGGCGGGTCAGCCAATATGGCAACCGACCCGCCCTCAAAATTTCTATGTCCTGTCTGCTATTCCGCAGGCTCGAACGAATAAGACACGGCAACGATACCTGACACATAGCTCGGATTTGCTGAAAATTTTCCTTTGTCATTGGTTTTGGTAAATGAGCTGGCATTTCCGACCAGAGTTTCTTCCGAGAATCCGGCCTTCGTGAGCTTTGCCTTATATTCGTCAAGCCTGGCTTCAGAGCCTTTCCTGTCCATCAAGGCATAAGTCTCCACATTGAACACTTTCTGATAAGTCCCCTGGAAATCATAGTTATACTC